>JAGLFE010000409.1 GCA_023144675.1 Thiomargarita sp.
CGCAAATAAAATATAAATTTGATTTTCATCAAACAAAAATTTCCAACACTTCATTTAAAAAACGCATTCCAAATTTGGTGGCTCGAATATATTCCATAGAATTTTCTACATTCTTTTCCAGCCAACCCTGTTCATATCCATATTGTAAAGTTTTCTCAATAATGGATAAATCTAAATTAGTATTACGCTTAAATTCTTGGCTGGTAAAACCTTTTGCTAACCGCAAGTTATTTATCATAAATTCTAAAATTACATCTTTGGTATTTAATTGACTTTTAGTGGTTAAACGTTGATGATTAGCAGCATATTTCATATATTTATCAGGCTGTCGTGGCTTAGAAAAACGCTGAATTACATTTGTTTGAGTAATTTTACTATGCGCTCCAGCTCCAATTCCTAAATAATCACCAAATTTCCAATAATTTAAATTATGTTGACATTGATTATTTTCCAAAGCGTAAGCCGAAATTTCATATTGCTTATAACCACTCGAGGCTAAAAAATTTTGTCCTTTCTGTTGCATTTCATACAATAAATCTTCATTAGGTAAGTTTGCTGGCAGCTGATGATAAAATAGCGTATTTGGTTCAATAGTTAGTTGATACCAAGATAAATGGCTAGGCTCGAAATTAATCGCCGTTTTTAAATCGTTTAAAGCTAAATCCATTGTTTGCATTGGCAAACCAAACATTAAATCTAAATTAATATTATTAAAACCAGCTTGTTTCGCCGCTTCAATTGCCTTAATAGCTTCAATCTGATTATGAATTCGATCTAAATGCTGTAAACAAAGGTCGTTAAAACTTTGAATACCTAATGATAGACGATTAATCCCAACCTGATAAAATCCTGATAAATATTCATTATCCACCGTACCTGGATTGGCTTCTAAAGTAATTTCTGCATTTTCTCTAATTGGAATACGTTTATAAATACCCAATAATAATTGTTCAATCGCAATTGGCGATAATAAACTAGGCGTACCGCCACCAATAAAAATATTTTGAATAGTTCGCCCTTGAATACTTGGAATATCTTGTTCTAAATCAAGTAATAAAGCCTTTATATATTCTTGGGCTGGAATTGGCGGTTCAATTGAATGAGAATTAAAATCACAATAAGCGCATTTATGAATACACCAAGGAATATGAATATAAAGACTAATAGCTGGTAATATGCTAAAATTAAACATTATTAATGTAAATTCTTTAGTTAAAAAGTAAATTCTATTATAAAATGAAAACAATTCTTGTGGTTGGTGGTGCAGGTTACATCGGTTCCCATATTGTAAAAATGTTGTTAGCTAATAATTACCAAGTTGTGGTATTAGATAACCTTTCTGGAGGCTATCGGGATGCAGTTTTGGGTGGTGATTTCGTATTTGGCGATATTGCCGATACCAAAATGCTTAATTATTTATTTTCTGGTTATAATTTTGATGGCGTAATGCACTTCGCTTCTTTCATTCAAGTTGGTGAATCGGTCATTAATCCTAGCAAATATTACCAAAATAATTTGACAGCGACTTTAAATTTATTAGATGTAATGGTTGCGCATCAAGTAAATAAATTTATCTTTTCTTCAACTGCCGCTATTTTTGGTGAACCCCAATATATTCCAATTGATGAAAAACATTCGCAACAAGCAATTAATCCCTACGGTTTTTCTAAGCAAATAATTGAGCAAGTTTTAGCTGATTATGAACTAGCTTATGATTTAAAATCAATTTGTTTACGTTATTTTAATGCGGCAGGAGCTGACCCAGATGGACAATTAGGTGAGCGACATAATCCCGAAACGCATTTAATTCCCTTAGTTTTACAAGCTGCTTCGGGCAGACGAGAATTTATCACTATTTATGGACAAGATTATGACACTCCCGATGGTTCTTGTATTCGGGATTATATTCATATTAATGATTTATGTCAAGCACATATATTAGGTTTAGAACAACTTTTTGCAGGTGGGAAAAGTGCAGTTTATAATTTAGGTAATGGCACTGGTTTTTCCGTCAAGCAAGTAATTGAAATTGCTGAAAAAGTAACTAAAAAAACCATTCCAATCACATTAGGAAAACGGCGAGCTGGTGATCCATCTCATTTAGTGGCGGATTCTAAACAAGCCCAATCTATTTTGAATTGGCAACCGCAATATGCTGATTTAGAAACTATTATTGCACATGCTTGGCAATGGGAAAATAATCATTTTTTGTAATTACCTGCGAGTTATAATACTTTTTACCAAAACCGTAAAACTCAAATCTATACTATTTTATCAGCAAATCTGGAGCTTTAATTCTAATCAATTAAATCCAGCCATTGTTGCTCTTTTTGATCAAGTTGAGTATTTATTTCTTCTAAAATAGTTTGATCATTTTTTTGGTAATAAACTCGACCACGCCTAACATAAATATGATCAATAAATTGTCCTCCTTGTTTTTCTACTAATGCTTTAAAAGTTTCTATTGCTTCGGCTTTAAAGTGGCTCTTAAAGGTATTAAATAGAACCACTTTTTTACCTTGAAATTGATTTTTTTCCACAAAAGTCCATATAGGAGGAGACGGTCTAAACAGCCAAATTGGAGAACCCAAAAAAATCAGATCATAATTACTCATATCAACTGTTTCTGGTTCAATAACGGCTGCATTTTTATTTTCAGCATCAGTTATAGCATTATTCCAGCCTTCAAAGTCTAAACTATATGCTTTTGCTGTTATTTCCACTAAATCAGCTTGAAAACGGTAAGCAATAATTTTTGCGATATTTTTCGTATGCCCACTCCGTGAAAAATAAATTACTAGCGTATTTATAGTTTTGTTGTCATCAGGTTTATAATCTGGAGTACTATGATAGGTACGATCCTTAACAATTGTGAGTATAAGTAATCCCAAAGATACAATAATAGACATGATAATAATAAAAATTATTATTTTTTTTCTATAACTAATCTTAGATTTAATCTTTTCCATAATTTAGGTACGATTACAAATAGTTGATGAAAATTTACAATAAATGTAGCAATTCTACTTAATTTGTTTGGGATCAATATTCAAAGAACGTAATTTACGATATAAATGCGTTCTTTCCAAGCCTATACGTGTGGCTACTTTACTAACATTACCACCTAATTCCTGTAATTGATGTTCTAAATAATCTTTTTCAAACCGTTCTCTAGCTTCTCGAAGTGGTAAATCATAAACAGTGGAAATATTATTTATTTTTTCTGATTGACGTGGTTTTAAAACAAATTCTACTTCTTCTAATTCTATGGTATTTTCATTGCCTAAAATAAGTAAACGTTGCACAATATTTTTTAATTCTTGCACATTGCCAAGCCAATGGTAATTCCGAAATTTATTTTGGGCAGCTACTGTAAAACGCCGATAAGGCAGATTTTTCTGATTAACAAAAAAGTTGACATAAAATTCTAATAATTCCGGTACATCTTCACAATGTTCACGTAAAGCTGGAATATGCAAAGCAATAACATTTAAATGATAATATAACTCTTTTTTTAAAAATCCAGTTGCCAAAATTTGCTCAATATTATTTTTTATACTGGCGATGATACGAACGCTATTATTAACATCTGGAGAATTATGTTTTTGATTTTCTAAATAACTTAATAATTGTTCCTGTACGGTAATATTCATATCAGCAATATCTTTTATAAATAACACCCCGCCCTTTGCTTGGTCAAAATAGCTTGATTCTTCATTTTTCTTAACTTCAAAAAGTTTTGCCAGTTGCTTTTCCGCACTCATACCAGTCAATCGAACTGAAATAAAAGGAGCATTATTTTTTGGACTATTTTGATGTAAATAATGAGCAAATAAACTACGCCCACTACCTAATTCACCACTAATAATAACTGGCGTATGATGAGTATTAATGCGTTTTATTTGTTCTCGCAAATTGCTAATAGCTAAACTATGACCAACTACTTCAGTGATGTAAGTATTTTTATATAAATCTGTCTCACGTTTTAGCGCAAACATTGCCAATGCTTGATTTATAGTGCTTAATAACTTGGAAATGGATAATGGCTTCTCGATAAAATCGTAAGCACCTAAACGAGTAGCCTCCACGGCAGTTTCTACTGTACCATGCCCTGAAATCATAATAATTGGCGTAGCTCGTAATCCACCTTCATGCCATTCTTTTAAAAGCGAAATGCCATCAATATCAGGCATCCAAATATCTAATAAAATTAAATCTGGATGACATTCACGCCTTAATTGCCGAGCCTGATTGCCATTTTCTGCGATACTGACAGTAAAACTTTCATCTTCCAAGATTTCTTTGATAATATTCCTAATATCTGGTTCATCATCAATAACTAAAATATGGGCAGTCATGGTTTTATTTTTGTGTTAAAAGCTATTATTGGCATTATAGTACTTACGCATTGACAAAAGTATTATAATCTGAATAAGATATTAAAATTAATTTAATGAGGGAAATAAGTCGTCTATCAACAGCTAATTGTACACTATCAATGTATATATATTAAACAAACACAAAATATATAAATTGCAAGAAGTTAGAAGAGTTAATGGATATATCGGATGATAGCGTTAATCGTTTTTTAAATAGAGAAAATTGGTAGTCCTGAATAATGTAGTGTTTTTTCTGAAAAATACGTTAAGGTATAAAGTACTCAACAAAATCACCACTACTTTGTGCAGGACTACCAAAAAATTTAACCTCTATAAGATTTATTTTTGAAAGCAAAATTTCAATTAAACCTTGAAGGTAGTACGGACGACATCGTCTTAAATAAATCCTACTGCTACATTTCTAGTTAGGGGAACATCATCGCAGCGTTAAAGGAATCAATTTAATAATAAACTATAAAATCTATGATAAATTAGACAGTAAGACAAAAAATAATGGTAGTCCTGAACAAAGTAGTG
>JAGLFE010000041.1 GCA_023144675.1 Thiomargarita sp.
CTACCTATTTTAGGACTACCCATATCTGCGTAACTTCAGTTACTAACTATTAATTATTATTAATATAAAAATAACTTATATTAAAAATCAATTAGTTATAAAATAAAGTTAAAATATATATTAAGATGATATACTAATATTAGTAAAATAATATTTTTTAGTAGTTTCTGACCAATGGTTAATTTTTGTATCGACCTGAAACACAAAAATTTAGCTAAGAATCTGCTTGATTTATTCAATATGAATGACCTTGAAAGAAGAGAGTTAAGTTATGTATTGTCCAATTTGTGGTGGTGGGTATATATTGAAAAACGGTCATATGCGCAATGGCAAACAAGAATATATTTGTCGAGGCTGTGGTTGGCAATTTGTTGCAAATTCAGAAAATAAAATCTCTAAAATACAGAGTAATTTATTGCGTTTTGAAGTTGGTGATGAATTGTGTAAAGAAGTTTATATTGCTTTTGATTATGGTGAATTTGAAGAAGCTGGACAATTATTAGATCAAGTTATTGTTAAGCGAGAACGGCAAATAGAAAATTTAGCAGAAAATCATTATTATCGAGCTAAAATTTATGAATTGCAATTTAAACCACTAAAAGCTTTGCCGCATCTAAAGAAAGCCTATTATTATTGTCCAGAAAATTTGGATTATGCTAATGCCTATGTTTCACTATTAAAAAGTCAAACTAAATTTCAGCAAGCAATTCCAATCCTTGAAGCTTCATTACAAATATTGCAAGAATTATCTCCAAATGATCCAAATGCTTGTGAGTTTGAAATAGCGACCATGCTAAATAATTTAGCCAATTTATATTATGAAACCAATCACTATAAAAAAGCTGAATCTAATTATTTAGAAGCTTTAATCTTGAGAAAAAAGTTAGCGCATAATCATCCTAGTATTCATAATACTGAAGTAGCGATAACTCTAAATAGCTTAGGTTTGTTGTATAGTGATTCAAATCGTTTTAAGGAAGCGGAATCCTATTATTTACAAGCATTAATACTTAGAAAAAAACTTGCCCAAATTAATCCCGATACTTATGCGTTTGATGTACCGATAACACTTGATCATTTAGCGAATTTATATTTTAAAACTAATCGCCATAAAGAATCTGAAGCACATCATTTAGAAGCCTTAGCTTTTAGAGAAAAACTTGCGACAACAGACCCAAATATTTATGAAATTGAGGTGGTTACAACATTCAATAATTTAGGTGCTTTATATTCTAAAATAGATCGCTATGCAGAATCTGAAACCTATTATTTGAAAGCTTTAATCCTCAGAAAAAAACTGACTGCAGTTGATTCTTATGAATTTGATGTTGCGGCAATACTCAATTCTTTGGGTATGTTGTATAGCAATACAAATCGTCATCAAGAATCTGAAGCATATTATTTAGAAACTTTAGCTTTGTACAAAAAATTGGTTCAAGATAATCCAATTGCTTATGAATCCAATGTTGCTACAGCATTAAATGATTTAGCAAATTTGTATATTCAAATGCAGCAGTACCCAGAATCCGAAACTTATTATATGGAAGCTTTAATTCTATATAGAAGATTAATGCAGGATAATCCCCATATTTATGAATCTAATGCTGCTGGCATACTCAATAATTTAGCTAGTTTATGTTCTATGATGAACAACTATCAGGAATCTGAATTGCATTATTCGGAAGCTTTAAGTATTTATCGACAACTAGCTCAAGATAAACCTGATATTTATGAAGTTGATGTTGCAACAGCTTTGAATAATTTAGGTTTATTGTATAAAAACACCCATAATTACAAAAAAGCTGAAACTAGCCATGTAGAAGCTTTAAGTATTTATCGAAAACTAGCTCAAGATAATCCTAGTCAATATGAAATTCATTTAGCAACCAACTTGAATAACTTAGGCTTGTTATATAAAAACATCCATAATTACCATGATTCTGAAAGCCATTATTCAGAAGCGTTGACTTTATATCGGAAGTTTGCTCAGATTAATCCTGATACCTATATTCCTAATGTGGCGATGGCATTGTATAATTTAGCGAATTTATATTATAAAATCAACCAGTATAAAGAATCTGAAAATAATTATTTAGAAGCTTTAATGCTTAGAAAAAAACTTGCCCAAAAAAATCCTAATGTTTATGAACCTGATGTAGCTACAACAGTTAATAGTTTAGCCGCTTTATACTATAGTACTAACCGTTACCAAGAATCTGAATCTTATTATTTAGAAGCTTTAATATTTCATCGCCGGCTGGCAGCGGATAATCCTAATACTTATGAACCGAATATCGCAACTATTCTCAATAACTTAGGAGTGTTATACAGGCATACAAATCGTTATAATGAGTCTGAAATTCAGCATTTGGAAGCATTGCGTTTATATCAAAAACTGGCTCAGGACAATCTTAATACTTATGAAGCTGACATAGCAACCGTATTAGATAATTTAGGTTCATTATGCGACAATGCTGAACGTTTCCAAGAATCTGAAATGCACTATTTAGATGCTTTGAAAATTAGAAAAAAACTGGTGCAAATTAATCCTAATAAATATGAAATTTATGTTATGAATACTCTGTCAACATTAGCTTCTTTTTATTTTAGTCGCAATAAATTAGCAGAAAGTAAACAATATCTTGATGAAGTTTTACCTATTTGTCATCATTGGTATCAAAAATCTTCTGAAGTTTATGGCACTAAATTGGCGAGTATGTTTGTTTTAGGAGCTGCTATAGCTATAAATAAGGAAATGGATAGTCAAACTGCTAATCAATATTTTGAAAAAGCATTACAACTTAATATTGCGGAAAATGTAAAGCAATGGGTACTTGAACAGGCAAACCAGTATAATAATCAAAATTCTGAACTGGTTCATAATGGCTTGAATGCGAATTAAGGATCGAAAAATACGGATAAAATTAAGTTGGCTAAAAAATGTAGCATCAATCGTGTTAAAGATTCCGACTTAGATATTTTAACTCTTAATTCGCATTGTCAGATACTTAATACCTGACAAATTTTTTTAGAAAATAACTTCATTGCATAATAGTTATCCACCAATGTCTTACTTGTTGACATTGCTCATCGAAAATATTATGCTTTACTAATGCTAGTTTATTTTGTAAAGCCAATCGATGTATTTCAGCTCGATAACAACGAAATGCGGTTGATAATTGAGAGCAAGCTAATTTATCTAAAAGTTGGTGTTTTTCAAATCGTTTTAACAGAGGTAAAGTACCAGTTGTTTCTAACAAACTCGTATATTTATTAGCACGATGCAACACAATATATTGCACGATAAATTCAATATCAATAATTCCGCCATCTCCTTGTTTTAAATCAAATAAATTATCTTTCGTAGTAGTTTTATCTAATTTTTGGCGCATTTTATCTCGCATTTCACGAACTTCTATTTTTAATATTTCTGAATTGCGAGGCATGGTTAAAATATCTCGGCGAATTTTTTCAAACCGTTCAATGCTATGAGGATTTCCCGCAATTGCTCTAGCTCGAATTAAAGCTTGATGTTCCCAAGTCCAAGCATTTTTATGTTGATAAGCTTCAAAAGCATCAAAATTAGTAACCAGCACCGAAGAAGCTCCACCAGGACGTAAACGAGAATCAACTTCATATAAAATACCAGCCGGAGTTCTAGTGGTAATAATATGAATAATTCGTTGCCCTAAACGTGAAAAAAAAGTTTCATTATTCAACGGTTTATTGCCATCTGTAAATTGTTGCGTTTGACATCCATCATGCAAAAATACAATATCTAAATCAGAACTATAACTCAATTCAATTCCACCAGCTTTACCATAAGCCACAATACATAATCCTGGATTTTTATCTGCTGAGTTCAGATTACAATTAGGTTTCCCATGTTTATTAGATAAATAATAATAAGCAATATTTAATGCCTGTCGCACTAAGATGTCGGCAATAGTAGATAGGTAATCACTGGCAGTTTCGACAATTAAATTATTGGATAATTCAGCCGCTGCTACGTGCAATACGTAAGCCCGTTTAAATTGCCGTAAACCATCCATTTGCATATCTAAATCATCAATCGGTAAATGAGCTAATTGAGCTTGTAGAACATTTTCCAATTCCGCTGGTTTAAGTGGTTCATAAAGGTGGCGTGGGTCGATTAATTCATCTAACAATAAGGGATAACGGGTAATTTGCTCGGCAATCCAAGCACTTTCTGCACATAAATAAACTAACTGTTTTAATACCTGTGGGCGTTCCACCAGTAAAGAAAGATAAACACTACGTTTTGAAACCGATTCCAGCAAATTTAAACTACGAATAAGTGCATCATCACAATACTTTTGCTCTGCCGCCATTACAATTAGTAAAGGAATTAAGATATCCAATTTTTCCCTAGCACGTTGCGTTAATTTATTCATGGTTCTTGATTGAGTAAATTGTTGCAAACGAGTAAAAATGTGATCAACTTGTTTAAAATTAGCTTGTTTTAATAACTTGTTTACTTGTAACTCATCGGTTAAACCTTCCAACCATAAAGCTTCCCAGTTATTAGTTTCTTTGTTTTGTTTAGTTGATGGTTGCACCGATTTGGGACTAATTACTTCCCCAAACTTAGTATGCACTTTTTGTTGATGCTCGTTTAATCTAGCAATAAAGTCATTCCAACTAGTAAAACCCATGCTATAAGATAAACGAGTTTGATTTAAAACATCACTAGCTAAAGTTTGAGTTTGGGTATCATCTATTGCTTGTAAATGATTTTCAGTCAAACGTAGAAAATGGTATGCTTGCCGTAAATTACTAGCAGTTTCTTGTTCGATAATTTGATATTGTTCTAATTTTTTTAAAACCGTTAGTAGATGCCGTTGTTGTAAAGCTGGTTGTTGTCCTCCACGTATTAATTGAAATACTTGGCAAGTAAATTCAATTTCCCTAATACCACCTGCGCCTAATTTTATATTATTATTTAAACCTTTGCGACTGGTTTCTTGGTCAATCAATTTTTTCATATTACGCAAAGATTCAAAAGCATTAAAATCTAAATAGCGTCGATATACAAAGGGACGCAAGGTTTTCAATAATTCTTCTCCCATGATTTTATCACCTGCCGCAACTCGAGCTTTAACTAAGGCATAACGTTCCCAATCACGGGCATGGGCTTCATAATAGCCTTCTAAAGCTGCAAAACTCATTACTAAAGGACCTGAATCTCCAAAAGGTCTAAGACGCATATCAACCCGATAAATAAATCCTTCACTGGTAATATTATTTAGCACCTGAATCAATTGTTGCCCTAAACGTATAAAGAAACTTTGATTATCACGAGGACGTTTAACACCAATAGTTTCACCCGCTTCAGGATAAGCAAATATAAGGTCAATATCAGAGGAAAAATTTAACTCTTGCCCTCCCAATTTACCTAGAGCCAAGACAATAAAAAGTTGCGGGGTGCCTTTTGTATCACAAGGCGTACCTAATTTAATAGTTAATTGTTTATACAGCCAAGTTACCGCAACATCCATAATTGCATCAGCTAAATTGGATAATGAAGCCAAACTTTCTTCTAAAGTTGCCCAACCACTAAGATCACGCCAAGCAATCCGCAACATTTCCCGATAACGAAATAAACGCAATACTCGCATTAATTCAGCTTCTGTTTCTACATTTTTTAATAATTCGGCTAATTTTTCGGGGTAATTATTAGGTACTTTTAATAAATCTCCCGTTGTCAATAAATTAGCTAATATATCAGGCAATTGCACACAAGTTTTAGCGGCAAATACACTGCAAGCCCATACTTTAGGTAAACTGTCAAAAACTCTAGTATTTTTTGCTAATAGAGCTATATTTTCAGGATTTGCTTTGGTTTGATAATCCAGCCAAAATCGTGCTACTTCTGGCTGTAATAAAGGAGGTAATTTTGAAAATGTTTTAGAAATATCCATGAACTAAATTAAACTATTTTAATGGATGAAATTATGGAGATAGATTGTAGCTCAAAAAAGGAGGTAATTACTACGTTTAAAGCACCTCCAAACTTATTTTGTGAATTATGATTCAGACAAGCGAGTTAAATTATTTTTGTGTAATTTTAACTTCAGTCAATAATTAGTTTAAGCTTCGCATTTATAACACATCAACCTTTTCTATACGTCCTTTATCATCATTTCCAATATGTACTCGCAAGCGTTTTTCTTGTTGCCATTGAGATAATTTATCAAGCGGTACATCAAAATAATTTGCTACTTCTTCATTACTAATAATTAATGGTTTACGGCGTTTTTCTTTGCCCCGAAATAAAAAAATACGATACCTCGACCATGAAATCACAACAAATATAATTCCTAAAAATATCGCTGGATAACCTATCAAAAATAGCTTTTGTTCTACACCTATAAGAGCTTGAGCTTCTTCCAAACCATTAGTTTGTCCATAACTATATATTATAGGTATAAAGAAATAAAACCAAATCATCCATCCTGAAAATGCTAATAAACGAAATCCGTATCTTTGCAAAGGGGTTTGTAAATGTGGGACATCAATGATAAATTTATTCATAATTGGGAGTTTCATAGTTTTTCCATATAAAATTTTTGTGATGTATTAATCAGTTGGTTTAATTCCTCTGTCAGGACTTACCCATACCGCTCGTCCTTTACTTCTAAAAATAGCTTTAGGAAAGGCGATAACGCAGGTAGTTGCATTTAAAAGCCAATACGCTAAAGGATACCATATTAAAGGAAAAATATAACGACCTAAATTTTTTTCATAGCGACTATCAATCATTAAACTAACAGTAAATTGTATTAAACAAGTGGTTCCTAAAAAAATACCACTCCAGCCTGGAATAAAAATACTAAGATATAAGCCTTCAAATGGGTCTGGGAAAAAAAAACTTGTTATCCATAGTAATACAATAAAAAGCATTATATACGACCAAATAACACTAATTAAATATTCTAAATATACAATCCACATAAACCTTGCTTTCCAATCAAACATCCGTTTGAAATAGCGCAAAATAACTTCCGCTCCTCCTTGAGACCAGCGCAGACGTTGCTTCCATAAACCTGTTATGGTTTCAGGCATAAGTATCCAACACAGGGCGTTTGGTTCATAACGAATGTCCCAATGGTCTAATTGTAAACGCCAACTAACATCAATATCTTCAGTAATCATATCGGTATTCCAATAATCAATACGATGTAACGCCGATTTACGAAAACAACCAATTACTCCTGAAAGTGTAAATACACGACCGTAAATACGTTGCGCACGCTTAATTAATCCGATAATTGAAGAAAATTCTCCAACTTGTAATTTACCAAGCAAAGTGGAACGGTTACGAATACGCGGATTGCCAGTTACTGCACCAACTCGCGGGCTAGAAACAAGATGCGACATCATCCAAATAGCTACATCTGGGTCCAATAATGCATCACCATCAATACAAAGAAAAAAATCATTTTTTGACATCAAGGCAGCCATCCGTAATCCCATAGCTTTGCCCTGATTAGTTGCTAAATGAATAACCCGTAATTTATCATATTTTTCGGCTAATTCATCTAAAATATCACCAGTATCATCGGTGCTACAATCATTAATTGCCACAACGTTAAAATTCGGATAAGTTTGCTTCATCAGTTGTCCGATAGTTTCGTAAGCAGTATCTGACTCATTATGGCAAGGAACTAATATGGAAATTGGCGGATATTCTGCTAATATTGGTGGTGTTCTTGGCGTACCGTATTCCCAATGAAAAAAATAATAAACCCCCATAACCATCCAAACATAAGACATGATTAATGGATAATGAAAAGCAAAACTTAGTAATACGGTGAGAATATCATAAAACATAAAAATTTATTAATAAATTTAACCTGAACTAAAATCCTTATTTTAAAAAAAAATATTCTCCTTGATAAAGAACATTTTAATATTGCATAAATTATACCAAAAAATCTTAGATTAACGTTTTTTGTAAGGATAAGTTGATAGCGAAATACCAGTTTTTATAGTATCGAAATTTGGATGATTATTTAGAAAGTCATCTGGATAATAACCAAAACTAAGTGCATGTTGTAACTTTAACAATCTCATTTGCTTGACTAAAGTTTCACTGGCAATAGGACGATTATTATGACGCCAATCAACACTTTGTAATTCAAATACCGTTTTCTTTAAACCTTGTGGATAGCTTGCAACTACCGAAACTAACCGTTTCAACCATTCTTGGGGATTTTCTGCATTTTCCATATAAGGCATAGCCATCAAGGCAACATAATCATAATGTTTCAAAAAAACCTCCATTGATTGGGCAAACCATTCTTCAGAATCAGGATTAAGTACTGCTTCTGCGTACATATTACGCACTATTCCCTTAGTTGGTATGCGATAAAAACTAGCTTTTTTGGCTAATTCTTCGGTAAAATGAACTAGAAATTCTGTTTTAAGACGTGTCCAGCGTGCCATCAATTCAGGATTATTGCGAATTACTTCAATATTAGTTGGTAAACCATTTTTTGCGTAAAAATCTAATGCTTCAGGACTTGCATCTTCAAAGTCGGTAAGATAGGCATCATCATGAAATAATAATCCAGAAAACCAGGAATGTTTTGCTAAATCTTGATAAATTTCACCAATAATTTTGCGGGTTTCTGGTTTAAAAGGCGATAAACGAGTATAATTTTCACGACTTAGTTGGATTTTACCATTATGAGATTCTTGAATTTGCAAAGCTTTAAATTTTTTATTATCAGGCAATTTAAAAGAAAGTACTGGCATCCAAGCGAATACATCGACGAAAGCCCTTGAATGCAGTTGCCAAGCTGCTCGACCAAATAAATCTGCTCTCATGGGTAAATGACGATTAGGAAAATAAAGTGAATCTGCAACACCATCACCATCTGGATCAGCGAAAGCTTGCAAATAAACGGTGTTAATATCCATTTGAAATATACGTTGTATCAATTTACCTAAATTTTTTTCTTGTTGTTTTGGATCTGGGTCATAAACGTAATCCAAGTCAACATGGATAACCCGAATTGGATCAATTTTTGTCCAAAAACGAAAATGCCAAACTAAATCACTAGTTTTAATGTTCATTGAAATAAGGAAACGCCTAACCCATTTTAATTCTGAAGCAGGAGTAACGGGAGCATATCCACTTTCTAAAGTCATAGTAATAGGCATACCTGCCGCTATAGCAGCATCTACGGATAAGCCATTAAAATGTCCATAGGGCCAAACCATGACTCTAGGTTTAATCCCAGTATATTTTTCAATAACTTCAGAGCTTTTTTTCAAGTCTTCATAAATGCGTTGTTTATAATCTGCATCTGTTTCATAACCTGTTTCCGCATCATAATGGCGAGATACTGCGGCAGCTTGAGTGTTTCCCTGAGAATTGGAAGTTATACCCCGATGCAGATTATAACTATGAGAAGCTATTTCTACCAATCCAGATGCTTGCATTTCACGAACTTGTTCCCAAGTTACTAAATGTTTTCGGGATTTTAATTTTGTTCCATATTGAAAACTTTCATTTAAAGGCTTCTCCATCCAACTGCCGACAACTGCTAGCACTGCGGGAAAATTATATAATTTTAATAGTGGAAAAATTTTGTGGTAAAAACTATTGTAACCATCATCAAAAGTAATTAAAACCGCTTTATCTGGTAATAATCGAATCCCATCTCGAGTTGCCAATATATCATCAACACTGATAGGATTATAGCCCTTTGACTTTAACCAAGCAAAATGTTTACCTAAAGTAAGAGTGCTTACGGACATAGTATCTGGGTCTAAATCACCAACTACATCATCACGAACGTCATGGTAGCATAATGCCTGGAAAGATTCATTTTTAATGTATTTTTGTAGTTCAGCTAATGGAACTGCCCAACTTTTAGGCATACTAATAGCAAATAATAAACTAATAATTGCCAATTGTTTTAATAATTTAAGCATTAAAATCTCCAATGTAGTCCCATATAAATGTGTTTTGTATATTCAGTATCTATATCATAAGTCCTTCTCAAGTAATTTATACCATAAAAAAGACTAAATGTTTCACCAAAAGTCCAATCATGTGCATAATTTAATCCAGCAATGAAACTATTGCCAAAATCTTGTTGCCAATGATTGCCAAAACTTACTTTGAAATTTTGCCATAACAATTTTTCATAAGATTTAAATCCAACCCATCTATTATCAATACCTGCTTCTACAAAAATATCTTGTTTCGGATTAAAATAAGGTGCATACGCCATTCGGTGATTATTTTCAAAATGCAAATATCCATGTAAATTTAATTTGTAATTAGGTTTAACAATTATATTTTGAAAACCATTAGCATTAATATTATATCGCTGGTTGCCATCGGAAAATTTAAGCGATTTTAGATTCACATTTATATTTTTACGTTCATTAGTACGATAAGCTATGGATAATTCTAATGATTTAGCCTCAATTCCCTGAAAATAGGCTCGCAATGGTATGTCGGTGGAAAAGGTATTGGCTTTCGCGGTTAAGTTCCAATAATCATCTTTACGCCAATTTCCCCAAACACGTATGCCTTTATCTCTACCAGTTAATCGTTGTTGAGAAATTTCTGCACCCAATTTATATTTTGGAATTTCATAGTTTAAACCTACACCTAGTCGTTCGTGTTTATCTTTGCCTTCAGGGAAAACTGATTGGCTATAATAAGCCCGAATAAATGGACGATAGCGATTATCAATTAGATGGCTCGACCAAGTAGTTTCTAATTCCCATTCTTCACCACTTAATTCCGCACCAGAAGAACGCCAACCCGAATTAACCATTAATTGTGGTGTAGTATATGCTTTCCAAGTAGCTTGCAATTCTTCAATTTCAGGTTCATCTGGATATAAATCAGTTAAAGCAAGTACTTCCTGTTCTGCTGCTTGAAACATATTTAAATCTAAGAAAACTCGAGTGCGCATAATTCGAGCATAAGAATGATTGGGATCACCTGCTAATATCAAGTCAAATTCTTCACGAGCGCGTTCTTCCCAACCACGCCAGTAATATATAGTCGCCACGCTTTGTTGAATATCAGAATTATTAGGGGCTTTTATCAGCATGGTTTCTAAACGTTGTTGCGCTTCATCCAATAAATCCGCATAAGCACGAGCCATTGCTGCTTTCACGGCTGCACTAACTTTAAAACTATTTTTTTCCACTAAACTAGGATTTTTGCTATAACGCCAAGTTGCTGAATCTTTAGTTAATTGATCGATAGTTTTAAAAGCTTGTTGCCATTCATCATTTTCGATTAATGCTAAATGTAATCCTAACTTGGCTTGAAATATTTCTTCACTATGTTTTGGACAGATTTCTATAGCTTTAGCATAATTATCTCGTATATATGCTGGTGGATATTTCAAATTATGATAGGCATTACTAACAACAACCAACACATGGCAAGGTAATTCTATATTTTGCGGTAAACGGTTACGTTCATTAATTAATTCTTTAACCAATCGTCGTTCAGAAAGCGCAAAAATCCGATTAAAACGAATATAATTAGGTATATTAGGACTATCCCAATTAGCCGCATCAAAACGTTGTTGTATCATCTTGTCTAATTTAACTAAAGCCTGGTCAAGTTCAAGAAAACGTTCTTTTTCAGTACTTGGTGGAAATACAGCCCATTGAATTACTTGCGCACTCCACTTATCTAATAATCTACTCCATTCACTGGCATCAAGTAAATCAGGATTAGCATCAGCTATTTCAAGTGCAATTTCCAAAGCACCTAATTCCACCGCAGTTAAAATAAATAAGTACCGCATATCAAGGTTTTCTGGGGCTAATTCACGAATGCGATAGTACATAGACATTGCTTCTGCATAATTACGCCGTAATCGATAAACATATCCCAAGGTAAATAGCACTTCTAAATTATCAGTGGCGGCTTTTCGTAAGGGTTTTAACATTTCTAGTGCGGCATCAATATCACCATTATCGGCTGTTTTGCGGGCTAAACCTACAAGTATTGGTATCTGTTCTGGGAAACGTTTAGCTGCTTCTTGGTAAATAGCTAATGTTTGATCATAACGTTTAAGTCGATGGGTTATTTGAGCATAAGTTTCTATAATATAGGCAGGAGCTTTATTTAGCTCAATTTTGGATAATAATTCTAAGGCTTTTTCATCTTGTTCCGCCCAAGTGAGAACTACTGCATAATCGTATAATACTATTTCAATTTTAGGATATAAGGCATATAATTTTTCAAATAAAACCACGGCTTGAGATAAATTAGAACCACCTAAACGAGCTAATTTAACATAGACTTTAGTTAAAGTAGCTGGTATTGCTAATTCTTTTTTAGGAAATTTTAGTAGAGAATCCAAAGTTGCAACTGCGGCTACAATTTCACCATTATCTACTTGACTATTAGCTAATCCCAATCGGAGAGATAAACGTTTTGGCTCCTTTTTTAGTGCAATTCGATAAAAAGATTGTGCGCTGGTAAAATCTTCAAGTTTATAAGCAGCTTGAGCTAGTGCTTCTAAAACATATACTGGCGTTTTTTGCAATTTAAGTGGCTTGGCTAAAGTTAAAGCTTTTTTATATTGTTCAGCCCAGGTTAATATAACCAAGTAGTCATGCAGTATTTCTTTATCTTTAGGATAATCCTTAGTAAGTCGCCGCATTGATTGAATCGCTTGATTAAGTTGTTTTCCACCAGTTCGAGCTAAAGCAAGGTAAGTATAAACAGCAGTTTGTTTAACTTCAGTATTTTTAGGAGATTGTTTAATTAATTTTGTTATTAAGCGGTTTGCTTTAGTAAATTGCTTTTTTTGCACCAATGCCCAAACTAATCCTAATTGGGCTGAAATATTTTCAGGAAAACGTTGAGTCATAGCACGATAAATTTTTAAAGCCGAATCAAAATATTTTATTCTGCGAGCAGCCTGTCCCAAGGTTTCTAATACGTAAGCAGGTGTTTGTTGCAAATCCAATTTCGTTAATAAAGATAATGCTTTTTTATCCTGCTCTAACCAAGTTAGTGTTACGATATAGTCGTAAAAAATTTCCCGTTTATGTGGATATTGTTGAGCTAATTGTTTCAGTGATTTAACTGTCTGTTTAAGATTTTTACCTGAACGAGCTAATTGAATGTAAACATAATGCAAAGCTACCGCTATTTCATCATTTTCAGGATAAGTTTTTGCTAACGGTTTAAGTATTTCAATCGCTTGTGGAAACTTTCTTTGATCAGTAAGTGTTAATCCCAAACCTAGATGGGCTTGCAAGCGTTCAGGATAACGGCGTATAGCTATCTTATAAATAGAAGCAGCTCTTTCAAATTGTTTATCATCCCGCATCGCTTTGCCGACAGTTTCTAATACATAAGCTGGAACTTGTTCTAAATCCAATTGCGATGAAAGTTGTGCCACTTGTTGATTTTGATTATCCCAAGTTAGAATAACCAAATAATCATAAAATATAGCTAATCTATCAGGATTATGAGTAACTAATTCTTGAAAAATATCTATAGCTTGTTTCAGTTTATCTCCACCACTTCGAGCTAGAGTCAATGCTTCTCGATAACGTTGCTCCACACTGGCTTCATTATCTGAATTAGCCATAGCAGAGAAACTACATAAGCAAAATATAAAAAATGTGTATATCCAGTTTAATTTAATTTTGGAAATAGTTTTTTTGAGATTATTATTTTTCATTTCAATTTTTGAATTGATAGGATTTAAAGTAGTTCTGTGTTATTAATTTCTGTGATTAAAAAAATCACTATAATAATATTCGGGAGTTCTGAATAAAGTAGTGTTGTATAATATAATTTTGAAAAAAGAATGGGGTAAAAATGAATTGTCTAAATTGTAACTCAGAAAATATAGGACTTACGCATTGACAAAAGTATTATAATATGAATCAGTAAAATAATTGGGTAGTCCTGAACAAAGTAGTGATGGTCTCAAAAAACCT
>JAGLFE010000410.1 GCA_023144675.1 Thiomargarita sp.
TGCAATAATATTAATATTTTTTTCACGTTTTCCCTTACGACATCCAAATACTTTTTCTCCCTTTGGAGCCCAACCACAATCTCGGATTATATTAGGTTTGATGCCACATTCATCAATATAAACTAATTGTTTTTCATTAATTAAATCAATGGTTTGATTAAATTTTTTTGCTTCAATCTCATCTTGTTCCTCATAACGAAATGTTTTTTTTATAAGTTATTCCAAGTTTGGCTAAAGCCTTGCTTATAGCTGATTGGGTTACTTTAAATATTTTTGCATGTTCATGTTGAAACCAGTCTGGATGCTCAAATACTTGTTTTTCCAAACTGAATAAGTTTATCTTGGTTGGTTGTTTGCCTGGAATTGGTTTTGGAGATAATTTTCCAGTTTCTTTGAATATTTTTACCCACTCTTTAATTGTATTATAGTGTATGCCAAATATCATACTTGCACTTCTCATGCTATTATTTTCTTTAATTACAAATTTTATTACGCTTTCTCTTAAATCTTTGCTATAACTCATTTTTTATTACTATATAATTTTATTTTTATGGTATGGTTTTATAAGAATGTTACTATAACTTACGTCATATTTGCGTTTTTATATTTTTCTGGATTATCAGTATCACTGTTTCCTGATATTAACTTTTGAAGAAGTTTCTGTTTTTTCATTTCATCCCCCATAATTATTTTCCTTTTCTGAAATTCACATATTTTTATCAAGCTTATCAGTTATCTAATATCTTATTGGCATATAATTAGCTAAAATATTACATTATTATTTATAATAATATTAAATACTAAATTATTGAAATAACTTGAAATTATTAAATTAATCAATAAATTATATTTAATAAGTTATTAACTTTTAACCTGAAATAAAAAAAATGAAACAACAACGTAAATATTTTGGTACTGATGGCATACGAGGTAAAGTTGGCATTTCACCTATTACACCAGATTTTGTTCTTAAACTAGGTTGGGCGATTGGTCGAATTTTAAGCAAAGGCTATCATAATAAAAATAAAGTACTTATTGGTAAAGATACTCGAATTTCTGGTTATATGTTTGAATCGGCATTAGAAGCAGGTTTATCTGCGGCAGGAATGGATATTCGCCTACTTGGTCCTATGCCTACACCAGCTATCGCTTATTTAACTAGAACTTTTCATGCAGCAGCAGGAATTGTTATCAGTGCATCACACAACCATTTTGAAGATAATGGCATTAAAATATTCTCCGAACACGGCACAAAATTACCATATACAACTGAATTAGAAATTGAACAAGAAATAGATAAACAAATGCAAACAGTTGAACCTATGCGTTTGGGTAAAGCAAAACGTATTGAAGATGCTACTGGACGCTATATTGAATTTTGTAAAAGCACCATTCCTTATAATATATCTTTTGAAGGTTTAAAAATAGTTATTGACTGTGCGCATGGAGCAACTTATAATGTAGCACCTAATGTTTTTAGTGAATTAGGCGCAATGGTTAAAACTATTGGAACTCAACCGAATGGTTTTAATATCAATGCTGGTTACGGTTCAACTCAACCACAGGCTTTGCAAACCGCAGTTATTCATCATCATGCTGATTTAGGTATTGCCTTAGATGGTGATGGCGATCGAGTTTTAATGGTTGATGCCAAAGGTGAATTAATAGATGGTGATGAATTACTATTTATTATTGCTCAAGCACGACATAAAGCTGGTGATTTACAAGGTAGTGTAATTGGTACCGTAATGAGTAATTTAGGTTTAGAACAAGCTCTAAAAAAACAAGATATTCCATTTAAAAGATCGGCAGTTGGTGATCGATATGTATTAAAAATGTTACAAGAAACAGGTAGCAATGTTGGGGGTGAATCATCTGGACATATTATTTGCTTAGATCGAACAACTACTGGAGATGGTATTATAACAGCGTTACAAGTACTTGTAACCAGTATTCAAACTGGATTGCCATTGCATATTTTAAAAAATGGCATGAAAAAATATCCTCAACAGATGATTAATGTACCACTAAATTCTAATGAAATTGACGTAGTTTCCTTACCAGCAGTGCAAACAGCAGTTAAAGAAGCTGAAAATATTTTAGCTGAGAGAGGGCGAGTTTTATTACGTAAAAGTGGCACCGAACCATTGGTTAGAGTTATGGTAGAAGGTACAAATAAACAAGAAGTTGAAATGATTACTCAAAAACTAGCCAATGTTGTAAAAATAGCAACTAATATTTAAAATATCATTATGAATAAATTTATTCAACAACTTGTTGATGATTTAAAAGAATTTTCTTCAGAATTACTTTTGCCAGGATTACATACAACCCAGCAAGTATCGACTGATATGGGAACAGTAGCTAGTACAACTGCTTTGCTTAAATCAATTGACTTTTTGACTGGTTTAATTCCTAAATTAGTTTTAGAATTGCGAACTATTGATAATACGCACAAAGTAATGATACATTATACCCATTCTCCTAAAAAAGCTAGTTTTTCTCATCGTGCTAGCGATTATCAATTGGGTTATGCTAAACGTTTATTGCCAGCGCGTTGGTTAAGTATTGTGCCAATTCCAGAAGTTGATGTT
This sequence comes from Thiomargarita sp., assembly GCA_023144675.1. Lineage (GTDB taxonomy): Bacteria > Pseudomonadota > Gammaproteobacteria > Beggiatoales > Beggiatoaceae > JAGLFE01. Next base: position 2,595 of record JAGLFE010000410.1, read on the forward strand.
CGTCCACTGCGTTGGGTATTGTATTTGCTTGATTTACAAAAGAATGCTTTAGACAAGGTATCTAAACGAACAATCAAATATATTGATGATTCTTTATTAACGCAACAGGGTAACTCTAATTATGCTAAAAATGATCGGGCAACTTTATTGGAAATGCGGAATCGTTTAGATAAAGCCCATGAAAAATTAGTACATGGTCGTTCTAGTTTAATACGAGTAGTTGAGGACAAATTAGTACCTTCTTCTAACTTACCGCATCCATTTCCACGCTCATCTACTTGGTTAAAATTAAGAAGATTTGCCCAACAACTAATTCAACCTAAAGAATATTTACCTGGTTTTTTACATAATTTACTACATGGCACTGTTGAAATTGCTGATACGCCTTATTTATATCAACGTTGGTGCGGGGTCAAATTATTATCTGGGTTTCAAAATTTAGGTTGGGTAACTTACGAAGATCCAACTGGGGCTTTATTTTTAGGTGGAAAAATTCGCTTATATAAAGCTGACGTTGAATTGAGTATTTGGGTGGAACCTAGATTATCATATAATAGTGTACATCCAAGTGGTTTTATGTGTAGAGACGTTACCGAAACTCATCCTGATTATTTAATCATAACGCCAGGTCCAAGTGGAATTGATGCCTTTATTTTAGATCCAACTACTACCGCTGATATTGGAATTCGGCAAGGTAAATCCAAATATTTAAGCACTGTTGAAGCAATAGCGATGGCAAATGTGGCTGGTATTCCTGTAGTGCGCAATCCACTTCGAGCTTGGTCAGCAGCTCCTTTACATACCCCACATTGCGAGTTGGAAGATTCTGAAGGACGTACAGGTACAATTCCTATGCACCCTTTAAATTGGACTTCACAACCGCTTATGGGTTGGGTGCGGGATATTCATGATTATGCGTTGGCTTGGGGAACGGGGAAGATGTTGACGGATACGGTTTAAATTTAATAAATAGTAACTATCAATGCGTAACTCCTAATTAGTAGGCATATAATATGCATTATTTAAATAATTGAAATGCGAATTAAGAGTTAAAATAAATGCAATTAAATCAATAAGTTAAAATTGCACAAAAATAATTTTAATTTTTAATTTATTTTAATTTACAATAAATTAAATATCTTAGGTTTTTAACTCTTAATTGGTATTTGAAATAATCATTCCTTAATAAAAAGGTCAAACTATTATGCAAACATCTATAAAACGCTTATATTTACCATTTAATACTAAAATTATTTATAATTCATTGTTTTTATTTGGAATTTTGTCAATTGGTAATTTCGTTCAAGCAGCTACAGATTGTGCAAGTGTAACTGAAATACCAGCGGTTGAATGTACTACTTTAGTTAATTTTTATAATAATACTTCTGGTTGGTCTCAAAGTTATAATTGGAATCAAGATAATACTCCTTGTAGCTGGGAAGGTGTTAAGTGCGAAGCTGGCAATGTAATCAGCTTGAATCTAGCCAATGCTCCTCTTAGTGGTTCTATTCCAAGTGAATTATCTAATTTATCTAAATTGCAAACTCTTGATTTAAGAGGTAGTTTATGGGGTTTAGCTAGATTAACTGGTTCAATTCCTAGCAGTTTAGGCAACTTGGTTGACCTACAGGAACTTAATTTAAGTTTTAATGAATTAACAGGTGCTATTCCTCCAGAATTTGGAAATTTAACTAATTTGCAAAAACTGATTTTATCAAGTAACAAACTAAGTTCTTCCATTCCAACTGAACTATCTAATTTAGTTAATTTACAGTTATTGCAATTGAATCATAATGAACTAACTGGCTCAATTCCTACAGAACTAGGCAATTTAATCCAATTAAAAATTTTATTCCTACAATACAATAAATTATCCAATTCAATTCCAACTAATTTAGGCAATTTAACCAAATTAGAAACTTTATATTTGGATCATAATTTATTAACTGGTGTTATTCCTAGTGAATTAGGTAATTTAAGTATATTAAAAGACCTCGACTTGCAATTCAACCAATTAAACGGTTCTATTCCCAATGAATTAAGTAATTTAAGCCAATTGGATACTCTTTTTCTATCTAATAATCTGCTAACTGGTGTGATTCCTACAGGATTGAGTACCGCCAGCAGTTTAAATTTACAAGTAGAAAATAACCAACTTACTTTTGAATCAGCGGTTAATTGCGATGAACAAACAGATGTTCCTGTTACAGAATGTGTTGCGTTGGTGGCATTGTATAATAATACTTCTAATTGGTTATCTAATTTTGACTATTATTCTAGTTGGAGTGAATTAACTGAACCATGTAGTTGGAAAGGTATTAGTTGTCAAAATGGGCATATAACTGCATTAAATTTAGATAATCTCCATTTAACTGGTTCAATTCCCAATGAAATAGGCGATTTAACTCAGTTGCAATCACTAATTTTAAGTGGAAGTATTTTAACAAATGATAAATTAACTGGATTTATTCCCGCACAATTAGGAAATTTAACTCAATTACAGCATCTTGATTTAAGTTATAATAATTTTGACGGTTATATTCCAAAAGAATTAGGCAATTTAACTGCATTAAAGATATTAAATTTAAGTCTAAATAATTTAAACGGTTCGATTCCGATTGAACTCATTAAATTAAGTAATTTACAAGAACTATATTTACCCGGAAACCAATTAAGCGGAATTATTCCCACAGAATTTAACCAATTAAATAATTTGCAACAATTAAATCTTGTTGGCAATTATTCGACACTATGTGCGGCTGATGGCGTTGTGGATTTTTTAGGAAAATTTTCTACACCTAATAATATTTCAGCTTGTTCAAGTTTGAATCAAGGTTCTTTGCCCCCAAGTGTTTGTATTAGCGGCTTACCTATTTCATGCAATGCTGGTGGTGGTACTATTAATGAAACATTGGTTGGACAAAACATTCAATTATCTAATGCCACGATACAAGGACAACTTACTAATAAAGGGCGAGTTTCAAATATCACCATTTCAAACAATGGTAGTATTTCTGGAGGTATTGCAAGTGGATATGTGAAAGTAGCTGGTCATTTTACCGATTTCGATTTTCTGGGTAATACCGTAACTGGAATTAATGAAAATGGCGATATTGTAGGTACAATTGGGGGAAATATTACCAATAATAGCCAAATTTCTGGATGTATTGAAAATATTTTATTAGCTGCAAATACTTTTATTTATGGTGGCTGTCTGAAGGGTGAAATAACAGGCGATGTTGATGAACCTGCATTCCTAGAAAATGTAATCATTAAAAAGGAAACTATACTTGATAATGTTATTTTGGGTAAAGAAGTTGAATTGCATCCTGACGCTATTTTAAAATCAGTGCAACAATTTTCCCAAGCAAGTATAATAGATGTTTCGGGAAATATAACCCACGATATAAGTAATAATTATACTCTAAACTATGTTCGTTCGCAAACAACTAAACATTATGATGGTGATACAATTTCTCAAGCTGAAGCAGTAGCACTTGAAATTAAATTACAATTATTTCCTCAACTAGAAGATATTGAAAAAGAAGCTCATGTAGTTACAGGAGTGATTTTAAAAAATCTGAATGGTTTAACTTCCACTTTTCAACAACAAGCTGATGGTAGTTGGATAGAATGGGATGGTATTTTTAATAATTTGCAAGCAGGTAAACAGGTTAGCTTGACAGAAAATATGGACATTCCTATTTATGAAGGCAGTTTGGAAACTTTAACTGGTGAAGAAATATCTGTATTTGTGGGTTATCGTTTAGTTGACGAACAAATTATGATACTTAATATTAAAAATCCAATTCATTTCTTTATTGAATGAATGTAATTTATAAATTGCTATTTTACTCAATTTTTTGTTAAATTATTGATTATATAGCTAAATAAGTATAAAAAATTATCCAATTACTCTTTTTTAATTAGAGTTATAACTTTTATTGTAATTAAATTATTCTAGTTCTGCTATATTGAACTAAATTTTTTAACTTACAATAAATTACTTATGAAAACAACAAATAATAATTTAACTTCTAAAACAGATTTTATTCGCCAAAAAATAACTGCTGATTTAGCCACAAATAAAAATCAGGCTCAGGTTATTACCCGCTTTCCACCAGAACCTAATGGTTATTTGCATATTGGTCATGCTAAATCTATCTGCTTAAATTTTGGCATTGTTTCTGAATATCAAAGCGGGAAATGTTATTTACGTTTTGATGATACTAATCCTAGCAAAGAAAATATCGAATATATTGAAGCAATTAAAAACGATGTGCATTGGTTAGGCTACGATTGGAAAGATAATTTACGCCATACTTCTGATTATTTTCAGCAACTTTATGATTATGCAATTGCTTTAATAAAAATGGATAAAGCTTATATTTGTAGTTTAACAACTGAAGAAATGAAGGAATATCGCGGAACTTTACAAAAACCAGGTAAAAATAGCCCTGATCGGAATCGTTCGATTGCAGAAAATATAAATTTATTTGAACGGATGCAAGCTGGGGAATTTGAAGATGGAAAATTGGTATTACGAGCTAAAATTGATATGGGTTCTCCTAATATTAATATGCGTGATCCCATTATTTATCGGATAAAAAAATTATCGCACCCCATGACTGGGGATAATTGGTCGATTTATCCCATGTACGATTTTGCTCATTGCCTTTCCGACTCTATTGAAGATATTACTCATTCTTTATGTACTTTGGAATTTGAAGACCATCGTCCTTTATACGATTGGTTTTTAGATACTTTGAATACACCTAAACATCCGCAACAAATTGAATTTGCTCGTTTATCATTAAATTTTACCGTTATGAGTAAGCGCAAGTTGCATGAATTAGTTGAAAATAATCATGTTAATGGCTGGAATGATCCACGAATGCCTACTTTAATCGGAATGCGCCGACGTGGTTATACTCCCGCTTCGATTCGGGACTTTTGTGATCGAATTGGTTTGACTAAAAATGATACCCAAATTGAAGTTGGTGTGTTAGAAAATTGCATTCGAGGTGATTTAGAAACTAAAGCTTTGAGAGTTTTAGTAGTATTAAAACCATTGCGGGTGGTAATTGAAAATTATCCAGAGGCTCAAGTAGAATATTTAGATGCACCTTATCATCCTAAAGATGCTAGCATGGGTTCTCGCCAACTTCCATTTTCACGGGTTTTATATATTGAACAAGATGATTTTATGGAAAATCCGCCTAAGAAATTTTTTCGCTTAGGTCCAGGACGTGAAGTGCGACTTCGTTATGCTTATTTTTTGACTTGCCAGTCAGTGGTTAAAGATGAAACAGGTCAAGTTGTTGAATTGCGTTGTACTTATGATCCACAAACCAAAGGCGGAATTACTCCACCAGATGGACGTAAAGTAAAGGGAACTATTCACTGGGTAGCGGCTAATCATGCCATTACGGCGGAAATTAGGCTTTATGATCGATTGTTTAATAATCCCAATCCAGGAGCAGGAAATCTTGATTTTAAGGAAGCTTTAAATCCTAACTCAATTAAAGTTTTAAACAATTGTCAATTGGAACCAAGTTTAAAAACTGCCGAATTAGAAAAATCTTATCAGTTTGAGCGCACTGGTTATTTTTGTTTGGATAATATAGATAGTTCCCCGGAAAAATTGGTTTTTAATCGCACCGTAACTTTGCGGGATTCTTGGGCTAAAAAAAGTAAATAATGTAACTACCTACGTAATTCATGCCAACTTTTGATTGCTAAACATTCTGCAGTTTTCTACCTTTATAGGATGCAAGATTAAATGAGGTAGGCTATTCATATTTTTGATTTTATTGATAGGAAATATTTCATTTTCAATCTTGACAAACCGAATTTCTTGCAAAAAACTGACTAAAAGATGAAATTTTGAATCGTCTTCAATGCTTAATACAATAGTTTTCATCTGTAATATTTTTAATATTTAGAGTATTTCTATATAACTTCTTTTATTGGAGTTTGTAAGCTTACTCTAACCTATATGCTGATGTCATATTATGCTCTTTAGCATATTGTTGAAGAGCCCAATTGACAGACTTAGAATCAGGGAATAGCTTATGCAATTCTGGTGTAATAACAATGATGTTCGTTCCTTCTTGATACTGTTTAGTGTATTTTCCACGTACTCCTGACTTGATAAGCTCTGCTGAATATTCAGGTCGTAGTGTATCTTCATTGTTCATAAGCTTTACGCTCCTGATTAGTCATGCGTCGTGCTGAAATGAATACGAATAACATCCGCTCTTTCAGCAAAAGACACCACAAGGTAACTGCCTTTTAATGAAATACCAAAAAGCAAATATCGTTCTTCCTCGTAGGAGTGATCTGGATCATGGACACAAGACGAGAAATCATCATTAAACACTTCACTAGCTTCGATGAATGAAACCCCATGTTTTTTTTTGATTAATAATTGCTTTTGTTTCATTCCATTCAAAATACAATTGGAATCTTCCATCAAAATATTATGTAAAAGGTGAAATTATATTAAAGAATATGTAGTCAAATGTTGGAATTCGCAATCTTACTTCAACCTACGTGCTTACACTGTTAGAAAATCCAACTGCTTAACTTTTTTCCATTCTTCGGATTCATGAACTGCAACCCACAAATCAAATGTCTGTTGTAAGTTGAGC
>JAGLFE010000411.1 GCA_023144675.1 Thiomargarita sp.
TATTAAGTATTGATTGAAGGAATTATTATGAGTGTTGTTATACCTGATAGTGTTATTTATTCTACTCACCTAACTGAAGGAGAATTATTGCAAGAAATTGCTATTTTATTATATGAAAAAGAAAAACTTTCAATGGGAAAAGCAAGTAAACTAGCTCAAATGACTCAATGGCAATTTCAATTATTACTAGCTAGTCGCAAAATTCCAATTCGTTATGATGTAACAGATTTTGAAAATGACTTGAGTACTTTGCGTGAAATGGGGCGGATTAAGTAAACGTAAAGGGCGACAAATCGCCTCAAACTTGGGTGTAAAATTTGTTGGAATCTTAGGCATTCTAATTGAAGCTAAAGATAATAAACTAATTGATGCTGTCAAACCAGTAATGAACAACCTTATGAAAAAAGCTGGTTTTAGAATTAGTTCAAAATTATATCAACGAGTTCTACAAATATCAAATGAACATTAAAATGACTGAATTCTACCTAAAATGAGGGGAGTAAACACATAGGTTGCCCCCTTATATTATCCTCGTTGGGAATGTATTTCATGAGACTCTGCGTCATAACGAAGCGGAGCTTCTTAGCAGGCATTCCAAAACAGAGTTTGGAAACGAGAAAAAATGAAAAGTTCGGATATTATTAAACGACTCAATAAAGAAGGATGGATTAAAGTTGGTGGCAAAGGTGATCATGAAAAATTTAAACATCCTAATAAATCAGGGCATGTTGTTGTGCCCCATCCACGTAAAGACATAGCTATAGGCACTTTACGTAATATTTATCGTCAAGCTGGTTGGAAATGGAGGTAAAAAATGCTTTATCCAATTTATGTTCATCAAGGTGATGAAAAACACGCTCATGGTGTAACAGTTCCTGATTTTTCTGGTTGCTTTTCTGCAGCCGATGATTGGGATGAATTACCCAAAATGGTTCAGGAAGCAATTGAATTGTACTGCGATGGCGAAGAAATGGAATTACCTAAGCCAACGTCTTTAAATAAACTTATGAAAGATAAGCAATATCAAGGTGGAATTTGGATGATGTTAGATATTAATGTTTCTAAATTGGATTTTAAAGTTGTGCAAATGACTTGAAGAATAAAGAGGTCTAATTGTCTGAATCAGGCTCTACAGGATTAAAAGATTTTTTTTCTCGTTCCCAACGTCCTCGTTGGAAATGCATTCCATGACGCTTTGCGTCATAACGAAGCGGAGCTTCTTAGCAGGCATTCCAAAACAGAGTTTGGGAACGAGAAAAAATGTTATTTATGTTAAAATTTACTTATTTTTAATAACTTTAATTATCTAAAAAAAACAATGCAAGCACTCGAATTTACAGCAAAAATGACTAAAATTACCCATCTTTATCGTTTTCCTTTTAAAGGATTAAGTGCCGAAAAATTAACCTCCTTTTTTATCAAAGCGGGTGGTTCAATCCCACTTGACCGCCGTTTTGCGCTGGCATTAGAGACCACGCCGTTTGATCCAAATAGTCCTAAACATTTTCACAAAAGTAATTTCGTGATGTTGATGAAAAATGAACGATTAGCAGCTTTGAGTAGCCATTATAATGATGATACTGGGATTTTAAACATTTTAAAAAATAACCAATTAGTTGCTAGTGGTAATTTACAAAATAATACTGGAAAAAAAGCAATTGAAGATTTTTTCGTTAATTATTTTGGAGACGAAATTAAAGGTCGTCCTAGAATAGTAGAAGCTAGTGGCTATATGTTTTCTGATGTTGATAATAAAGTATTGTCTTGCATTAATTTAGCGAGCGTGCGGGAATTAGAAAAATTAGTTGGCATTAAAGTTAATTTGCTTCGATTTCGAGCTAATATATATTTTGATGGCATACCAGCTTGGGAAGAATTAGATTGGATAGGAAAGGATTTCAGCTTTGGAGAAGTAAAAGTAAAAGCTTGGAAATTAACCACACGCTGTGGCGCAACAGATGTAAATCCAGAAACAGCTAAACGAGATTTGCAAGTACAAAAAACTTTAATTACAAAATACGGACATCGTCATTTAGGCTTTTATGCCGAAGTACTTAGTGATGGTAAAATATCAGTTGGTGATGAACTAAGTTT
>JAGLFE010000412.1 GCA_023144675.1 Thiomargarita sp.
CCTATTTTAGGACTACCAAAATTTTTTATCTTCGATAAGTCAACACAATTTCTATCCGTCTATTACGTTCCTTTTTTTCTTCAGTATCATTATCTGCTTGAATTTTTTCCCAATCATATTCTACAGCCGCCATTCTATTAACTGGTTTATAATTTCCAAAAGAAGTCGCAGACATCATAACTTTAGCTGGATCAATACCAACTTCATTCTTAAAAAATAAAAATACACTCGCTGCTCTACCAGAAGCTAAAGCTAAATTATACTCTTGCGTCCCAGTAATATCGGCATGCCCTTGGATTTGAATTTCTTGAATTGCATCTAATTTTTCCTTAATTACTATGCCAATAGTTCTAAGTACTTCTTGACCTTGAGCCATTAATTGCAAACCTTGCACTGGAAATAAAATACTACTGCCAAAACTAATTGTTTGTTCTTGCAAAGTGGTATTTTCCAAACAAAGACTATCATTATCAGAAATAGAAACAATATCCCCTGCGCAACGTTTAATATCCGTTTCACTGACAACATGCTCACCCGAATAATAATAAGTTACAATTTGAGTAATTAATTCACTTTTATGTTGCTCAATTTGCGTAATATCTGGACCAATGCTATTATCAACCAAGTATTTTTCTAAATAATCATACTTTTTTAATTTAATTCGGCATTGATTTAAATCATAATTACATTGGGTCAAGGATTTTTTACAATTTTCTAAATGTTCCTGACAAGTTTGTAGCTGCAATGATAAAATTTCTATTTGTTGCAATAATTTATCTTTTTCCTCTACAGTTTCAGTCGTTTTATTTTTGCATTTAGCCGCTTTAAGTAAACAAGTATCAAGTTGCGCTTCAAGTAATTTAACTTGGGCTTCCAATTGGCTTACTTGTGTTTCCAGCCGTTTGATAATACTTTGTCCTTCATCAATTTTAGCTACTGCTGCAATTTTAACTGAAGCAAATGCAATAAGAAAAAAGATAAATAAGTGAAAAAATAGGTCTGAAAAACCAATCCAAGAAACATTACTTTCATAATCTTCATCTAACATAATTTAAATACTATAAGTTTTCATATTAAGAGGAGAAATTAGTTTTAAATATAGAATTATATTGGTATCAAAAATTAATAACAACAAGAATTTTATTTAAACCAGGATAAGATAAAGATTGGCTTTGTTTAGCTAAACTATAAATTCTCATTTAATAAAACGCTTGCTGTTGTAAATAGAGTTCAGCCAATTTTAAATCTTGGGGATGGGTTATTTTAATGTTATCAGCATGTCCTTCAATCAAGACGGGAGATAAATTTAATTTTTCAATAGCTTGAGCTTCATCTGTTACCAATTCACCCTGTTCCAGCACATTTTGTAAAGCCCTGTGTAAAACTTTCCAACGAAACATTTGCGGTGTTAAAGCATGCCATAAATTTTGACGGTCGACAGTTTCCAAAACCTCTGGATTTTCGGCAGTGTTATTAGCCCGTTTCATGGTATCACGTACTGGTGTAGCTAGCAGTCCTCCTATTGGATGTTCAGCTAAATTCAACATCAATTTTTCAATGTCAGCTATTCTAACACAAGGACGAGCGGCATCATGCACCAATATCCAGTCATCGGGTTGGGCTTTATTGCGCAAAGCATTTAAGCCATTTAAAACTGAATGACAGCGTTCTGCTCCACCTTCAACTGGTATAATAGTTCTAGGTAAAGTTAATTTTTCCCAATGTGGATCATTTTTGGCTAGACATACTACTATACCAGTAATTTTAGCTAAAGCTAATCGTTCAATTGTATGTTGTAAAATGGGTTTATTTTGCAATAATAGATATTGTTTAGGCAACTTATTTTGCATTCTAGTTCCAATTCCAGCTGCTGGAATAATAACCCAATAATTTATATTGTTGGACATATTTTCTGTGTAATTATTTACTTGATTGCATCAATTTTGCTATAAATTCGGGAGCAAAAATTTTTATAATTAAGAGAGATTTTAACATTTTTCTAAAAATTATTCATTTTATTCTGTAATATTTTTGCGAATTTATAGTTGTAGAGATAAGATATATAGAAGCAAAAGTAGTTCATTTGGAAAATAATTGCATTAATAAACTAAAAAAATTTATAAAGATATTATATAATATAAAAATATTTTTTCAAAAACTTTAGATTGGACAAATAATATATGGATTTAATAGAACGTAAAAAAGATTTATTAAAAGAAATTGATCTGATTCAGGCGATCATCAATCGGATGTCAAATACTTCCTTTTTGATTAAAGGTTGGGCAGTTACAATGATTAGTTTTATTTTTTCTTTTCGAGCCAATGAAACTAACTTAGTTTTGGTAGTGATTCCGCTGTTATTATTTTGGTTTTTAGATGCTTATTTTTTGCGACAGGAAAGGTCATATCGAAAATTATATCAGTGGGTTATTGATAATAGAATGCAGGATGATTCGTATTTATTTAGTTTAAATCCATCACGATTTATGCAGGATGAAAAATCAATTTTTAAAACAATGTTGTCTATTACTTTACTGGTTTTTTATGGTGTGGCACTGCTTTTATCTATTATTTATATCATTTTCTTTTCCCCCAATTCAATTTAAAAAATATGAAAAATCAAGGATTTACACTTATCGAAATTATGGTAGTAGTCGTAATTTTAGGCGTACTTGCAGCTCTAGTAGTACCTAAAATTATGGATAATCCAGATAAAGCTCGGTTATTGAAAGTAGAACAGGATATTCGTACAATTTCAACAACTTTAAAGCTTTATAAATTAGATAATTATATTTATCCAAGCACCGATCAAGGTTTAGAGGCTCTTATTAGCAAAACGACTATTCCGCCAGAGCCACGCCAATGGAAGCAAGGCGGTTATTTAAATAGTGTACCAATAGATCCTTGGGGCTTTCCTTATAATTATCTTAGCCCTGGAGTGCATGGGGAATTTGATATTTATTCGTATGGCGCAGATGGGCAACCTGATGGTATGAATATTAATGCCGATATTGGTAATTGGCAATTAAAGTAAACTATATAGAATCTCAGATAAATAGCTCAAAATTTAGTAGTCCTGAATAATGTAGCCGACACTCCGCACACCACTTAACCACTTCCAGCATATAATACCT
>JAGLFE010000413.1 GCA_023144675.1 Thiomargarita sp.
ACCTATTTTAGGACTACCCAATATTGTTACAATTCCTTAATCCACTGAATGAAGAAGTTTTTCTGCCCATCGCCATACAACAAACGAGTATTATCGGCATAAAACAGAGGTTCTATACTCCAGAGAAACTACGCTTAATCACTACCACATTCTTAGCCTTATCCGCACTAATAATCGGCATACTGTAAATAGGACTACTTGGATCGGTACGAGCAATTGGATTCACAACATCATTAGCTCCAATTACCAATGCCATATTAGACTGCTTAAACTCAGCATTAATCTCTTCCAAATCAAAAATAATATCATATGGCACACCAGCTTCTATTTATATGCCCTAGTATCCGCCCAGCTACTGAATGAATCGCAAATTTAACCCATAAGCCGTATATGTTTAATTGATAAATTGTAATTTTGCCTATAGTTATCCTATTTCTGTTGTCAGACGCAAACCCAGTTTTTCTATAAATTGGTTTTCATTATCAATAACAATACCTTTCCTTATTTTTAGAATTTCTTCCTTATAATTTCCCTCTTTTTTAAGAAAAATATCTTTCATCTCTTTTGTAAGAAAATATTTTGTATAATCTTCACTATCTTCCAACATAAAAGACATGTCTTTAGATTTAGAAAATTGTAAGCCGTCTAAAATAGTTACCACATTTTCAGGATAAAAATTTCCTTTATCATCTTTTATATCAGAAAACAGATAATTGAACTTAAATCCATTTATTTTTTCTGGATTTACTGTTTTAAAATTATTAAAATAATTAAGCATAAATAACAACAGAGCTTTTGCTCGCACACTACCAAAAAAGATTTTTTTTGGAAACTCAGCAACTTCAAATGGTAAATCTGGTTTATCATTATAAACTGGATTTTCATTTTCATCTTTCAAAAATTTTTGAAATTGATGATAGGCTTCACGTTGCTTACTTAAAGAATACATTGTGAAATAATTTGAATAAGTTGTTATCCAAAACCAATTTTTAAGTTTTTTTAATTGGGTTTCTGTTGGATTTTCTATTTGATTAAAAAAATCTGTGATAAAAACTAATTGATTATTATAAGGTAATAACTTACCTTCGATGACTAATAACTCTTCAAATAAAAACCTAATAGCTTTTTCAATACTTTTTACCGATTTCTTTGAAATTTCAACAAAATCAGACCGTTTTATCAATTTTTCAATTTTACTTGTATCTTTTTTTGTTATTTGATCAAAATGAACCTTTCCAAATGAATTAATAATGCATTGTAAAAAATGTTCTCTCTTTAACTTATCAAAATTATATATTTTTACATTTTCAATTAAATCATCCAGTAAATTACTTAGTTTAAAGCCTTGTTGATCCTTATTATAAGAAAGTGCTGATACCATCCAATCAGTAGAAATAATAGAACCTTTTGAATTGATTCGTGAAAAAATTTCAACTGCATCTTCGACTTCTCCACCTTTTATTTCAGTTGAAGGCAACACATAATCAATTAAAGTAGTTCCAAGTGTACGATACCGATCCATATAAATATCAATAACTTTTTCATAATATTCTTGCTTAAAAAATTCACGCTCAAGCATAAATGCTGCCCTGGTATCAATTAATTTATAAACTTGAACTTGATAAATTTCTTGATTATTAGTTCTGGGAATAAAAAATTCTTCCTTTTTTAGGTCATAACAAATATTAAATTCTTTTTTCCATTCATTTTCATCTACTGTGAGTTCAGTTTTTTTATGATCAATTAAACAACCAAAAATAGTAGCAAGACGTTGAAAACCATCTAAAATATAAAAATACCTTTGGCTATCTTCAACATTAACTGAATAAGGACCAATTTTATTTAAACTTTTCTCAAAGGTAGTGCTGTCTTCTGGTTTCCACAAAAGTAGAGAACCGATTGGGTAACCATTTTTTAAACTATCAAATAAATCTTTTCGTTTTCTATTATCCCAAACTTTATCTCTTTGAAAAGGTGGAATTTGTAATAAACCTCTTTCAAGGTCTTGAATATAAGAACCAAGGCGGCGAAATCTTGGTTCTATAATTAAATTTGTACTCATAATAAAGTTACTATTTTAT
>JAGLFE010000414.1 GCA_023144675.1 Thiomargarita sp.
TATTTTAGGACTACCAAAATTTTATTTAAAAACTACTTTTTTGCAATAGAAATAAGTTCAATATCAAAAATTAAAATTGCATTAGGTCCAATTTTACCACCAGCAGCACCACGTCCTCCATAAGCCAAATCGCTTGGAATAAATAATTGCCATTTTGCCCCTTCTTGCATCAATTGTAAAGCTTCTGTCCAGCCTTTAATAACTCCATTTACTGGAAAAGTAGCTGGTTGACCACGTTTATATGAGCTATCAAATACAGTACCATTAATTAAAGTACCTTCGTAATGTGTTGTTACTTTATCAGTTGCAGATGGTGTTTTACCTGTACCTTCAGTGATTACTTTGTATTGCAAACCACTTGCTAAACTAACTACGCCATCTTTACTTGCATTTTCTGCTAGAAAAGTTTGACCTTCAGCTAAATTTATTTGAGCTTGTTGTTCGCTTTTTTCTTGTTGTTTAGCCATCATTTCTTTTTTAATATCTTGTAAATTTTGTTTAACTTCATCTTCAGATAATAGTGGTTTGTTATTATAAAAAACATCTTCGATAGCCTTAATTAAAAATGGCAATTCAATTTCAATTCCTTGCCGTTTTAAAAGTTGAACATAGTTATATCCAATACTATAACTTTGTTTATCTATTTTAGATAATTCTTGGGTTTCTTTTGCTATTGTAACTTGGGAAAAAATTATACTTAATCCAATTGCACTTATGTAACGTAATTTCAATATAAAACTCCTATTTTATGTAAATTGTAAAATACTTATATGTTTATAAAAATAGATATTTTAATAAATTTAAAAGAAAAAATCAAGTTAAAAAAATATATAACAATTATTTATGCTAAAATAAAATGATTATATATCAATAATTTATATTAAAAATTCAGCTAATTGAAACTATAAACTTTATTATTATCAATAACTAATATTTATAATATAAATAATAAGTAAATTATAAATTGATTTTTTTAAACAAAAGGATGTTATGAAAGATCGCACACCACGGCAACAACTTTTATTCTATTTGGATATTATTGATTTAAAAACAAATGAATTAATTGGACATTTAGGAGATATTTCAGCGGATGGGTTAATGATTCTTACTGAAAATTTAATTCCAAGTAGTAAAATTAAACATATTAGCATTCATTTACCTGATTTTGAAGAATTTTCGCAAAAGTCTATTGAGGCGTTCGTAGAAATTCGTTGGACTAAACCAGATATTAATCCAGATTTACATTGTATTGGCTGCCGTTTTATTAATATTGATCCCGATTTATTGCCTATTATTAAACAGGTTGAAGAGGTTTTAGGTAACTCGGAAGTAATACAAGATAACAATACTCCTCTTCCAGCAGGATGGAATTAAGAAAAAGATTCAAATATGGTAATTAAATAATTTAGAATCGTAGAATATGTTGAGTTTGCGAAGTGCATCAATTATTTCAATATGTTGAATTATAATCACACATTTGATTTTGAATAGAATGCAAAAAATTATTTAGCAAAGATGTCTATTTAACACGTTTACTTTCCCATAAATTAACTATTTTACAAAATAAGTCAGCAGTTTTTTCGGCATCGTAAATAGCGGAATGAGCCTCATCATTATCCCAAGGTATTTTTGCGGCTCTAACTGCTTTAGCAAGTACAGTTTGTTTAAAAAATAGACCGCCTAAAGTTGCGGTATCAAAAGTACTAAATTGATGAAAAGGGATTGTAATTTCAGTGCGTTGGGCGGCAGCTTTAATAAAATCTAAATCAAATGAAGGATTATGACCTACTAAAATCGCTCGACTACAATGATGAGTTTTTATTGCTTTAAATATTGGTTGGAAAATAGCATTTAATCCCTGAGCTTCAGAAATAGCAAAGCGAAATGGATGATCAGGATCAATACCAGTAAAATCCAAAGCTTTTTGATCAATAAGTGAGCCTTCAAAAGGAATCAAATGACAGAAATGGGTTTCATCACGTTGCCATTGTCCTTGTGAATCAATTTTTAAGATAACTGCTGCAATTTCCAATAAAGCATTCTGTTTTGGATCCAAACCAGCAGTCTCAACATCAACTACTACAGGTAAAAATCTCCGAAACCGTTTAGCTATGGAATATGATTTGTTTAGCATTATTATACCTGTTGCCAGTGAATATCTGTTCCTGCACGCAAGGGAATCACTTTGTTATCTCCAAAATCGAAATTTGCGGGCATTTTCCAAGTTTGTTTTTCTAAAGTAATTTTTTCAGTGTTGCGTGCTAATTGATAAAAATCCGCTCCATAAAAACTAGCAAAACCTTCTAATTTATCTAAAGATTGTGCTTGTTCAAAAATTTCTGCATATAATTCAATAGCCGCTGGCGCACTATAAATACCTGCGCAACCACAAACTGTTTCTTTAGTATTCTGGGCATGAGGCGCACTATCAGTTCCCAAAAAGAATTTTTTATTACCACTTGTAGCGGCTTTTAATAATGCTTGGCGGTGCTTTTCTCTTTTTAATACTGGCAAGCAATAATGATGAGGATGAATTCCTCCTGTAAATAAGGCATTGCGATTCATTAATAAGTGATGGGCAGTAATAGTGGCGGCAATATTATGATTGCAAGC
>JAGLFE010000415.1 GCA_023144675.1 Thiomargarita sp.
AACATTTGGATATGCCACATCCACTGGGTTGTCAGCTCTACTAGATGGAAGCATAAGCCATGATACATTCACAAGGTTCTTATCAAAGGAAGAATATACCTCAAAAGAACTATGGAAACAAGTAAAACCAACGATACGTGAAGTTGAATCATCAGATGGTGTAATAATATTTGATGATACTATTCAAGAAAAAGCTTATATGGCTGAAAATGAACTAGTCTGTTGGCATTATGATCACACTAAAGGACGTAATGTAAAAGGTATTAACCTATTGAATTGTCTATATAATGTTGATGATATATCAATTCCAGTAAGTTTTGAATTGATTCATAAACCAATAAAATTTATAGATCCAAAAACGAATAAGGAAAAACGATGTAGTGAGGTAACAAAGAATGAGTTAATGCGAGAAATGTTAGATACTTGTGTACAAAATCAGATTAATTTTAGCTGGGTATTATTCGATAGTTGGTTTAGCTCAGTAGAAAACCTTGAACGTATAAAAATTGAACATGATAAAGACTTTATAGGTGCGTTGAAAAGCAATCGTTTAGTAGCTTTGAGTATGGAAGATAAGTTAGAAGGTCGTTTCATTCGTGTAGAACAAATCCAATGGTCAGAACAGGAAGCTGTAACAGGTTGGTTGAAAGGGATGGACTTTCCAGTTCGTCTCGCCCGCCAAGTCTTTACAAACAAAGATAATAGTACTGTATCTAACTTGTAGTAATTTAGACTCACACTGGAAAGATATTACCACAATCTACCAAAAACGGTGGAAAGTTAAAGTTTTTCATAAATCTCTTAAATCTAATGCTGCTTTAGCTAAATCTTCTGCTCGAAGAATAGTTTCACAATCAAACCATATTTTCTCTTCCATTATAGCTGTTTTCAAGATGGAACGTTTGAAAATATCTAGTAATCTTAACTCTTTATTCGCATTTAGAAAAACAAACAAGAAATTCTTCAAATTAGGTAGTTGATTTAATATCAAGTTTTACTAGCGAATAAATAACGCCGAATTATACCAAGTTGTCGAATTAATTTAGACATTTCAAGTTGTAATGGCATACTTTGCAATAATTGCAATCCTCTAAAATTGCCGTTAAGTAACTGATAAATTTTTAATTGTTGCAAAAATGGATAATTAAGTCCTAAATAGCGCATATAATGAGTAAAATCATTAAAATTAGGCAACTGAATGCGGTATTTATAACAACTTTCTATATTGATAAATGGAGAACGGGCGGTAATTAATAAACGTAAATTACTTGGTTGCCAAGTTTGCAATTGGATAAATAAATTTTGGATTGTTTTATCTGCTGGCGCATATTGTAAATCATCTAGCCAAATAAGCCATTCATCCTGTGCAAAATGAGATTTCAATATAGTTTCTAGTTTAATATTTTTGGTTAATTTCAACTTTTGTAGCAAAAAATCTGAAAAATTACTCTGTTTATTAGCCTGATAAAAAAATAAACGATACTTCTGTTGCATCAAGGTAATGGCAAGTTGTTTGGCTAAAGCAGTTTTGCCTGAACCAACTAAACCATAAATAACTAAAGCCGAGTTTGTAGTTAATATTCGACTTAAATTACGCAATTCCTGCCTTCTTCCAATAAATAAGTCTGATTTACTCAATTGATGCCCGATAATATTAGGTGGCGAAGTAATATTTTGGGGATTATTAAATAATATTTGAGTTGGATTATGGCTATAAAATATGGGTAAACACCATTGTAATTGCTCAATCTTATGACTTTCTGCCGTTTCTAACCAAATTTCATTATTAGCCAGTAAACTAATTATTGCGCAACGAGCCTGTTGAACAGCCACATCTATCGGTTTTCGTTCAGCCAAAGCCAGACAAAATGTTTGTACAAAAATAATACTAGCTTTATCTATTAAAGATTCCCTAATTCCAATAACATTTGGTATGCCTATTTGGATTAAAGGCTTAATTAAATTGCTGGTGGTTAAAATTTGTCCAGATTGACAAGCGGCGATTATAATACATTGAACTTTTGATTTTTGGAATGCTGTTGATAATGTTTGCGCTGATATAAGGGCTTCATTTTGTTCCTCATCTTCAAATACAAAAAAAGCAATATCTACTGATTCATATTTTTTTAAAATACTATGCCCGCTTAATATCACTACATCCCAAGTTTCAGCAACCAATATCTTATTAAATTGTTCAAAACTACCTTCATGGGGAGCATAAAAATGAATAATATTTTTTTCAATAAAAGTTTGCAAAGATTTATAAATAACTTGCTGTTCTATTTCAATATCTAAGCGGGTTTGCACCGAAGTCATATTTTTAGGTTGCGCTGTCCATAATAAAATTTTCAGGGGCGCAGTTGGAATAATGGAAATAGGTTGAATATTACATATTCGGCGTGATAAGGTATAATTTGGATGTTTCGCTAAAAATCCTTGTTGAGGATGATATAAGCATTCCCAAGGAATAGCGGATAATAATGGATGACAACAGTCAATAATTAAAGCTTGGGGAATTAAATCCGTTTTAACCTCAAGACATCGCCATAATATCGAACCAATTTCTTTCAAATCATAATAATTAACGGTTTTACTATGATATTTTTGACTTAATTGTTGCGCTAAAAATGGTAAATATGGATAATTAGCCAATTGTCTGATTGAAGGTTTAATAATCAATGTTGAAATTATGTCAATTTTAGATTATCAAGATTTAATTTATAATCAAATTATTAATTGAAAACTTGATATTGAAATTTTTTAAATAATAATCACAAGAATAAAGCGTAAATAAGGTAATTTGGGAGCTAAAGATTGATAATAAATATATGTTTTTATTTTTTTTATTAAGTTTTCTTTTTATTATCTTATGCTTATTTATAATGCAATTTTATTTTTTAATTTTTTGAAATATCTAATATTTTGAGGACTTTATATGAAAAAAATTTTAGTTACAATAATCAGTATATTGCTACTAGCAGGTTGTAGTGGATATAAATCTTTGCCAACCGCAGTTTCTTATCCAGATACATCCCAAAGAAAGATGCAAGCCGCACATCATTGGGATGTTTTGGCTAAAGATTTAGCTCAACGAATTAAAAAGACGCTGTATATTAGTTTTCCAGATATGACAGTAAAACCGCCCTTATTTTTAAAAAGGGTATATGTCAAAAACCCCTCTCCTTTTGACCAAACATTTTTTAATTTGTTAAATAGCCGTCTTATCCAAAATGGATTAGTAGTTATTAATAATAATTTAGGCTATGATAATTATTTGCTAATCGAATACAATATGCAAGTTATTCATCGCGAAAGTAATGCCGAAATTATTATTACAACCGCCATTACTATGGGACAACAATACCTGTTTGGTGATTCCAGGATTTATTATATAAATAATGGTGATTCAGATCATTATGAAAATAACACAAAAACTTATCAATTGGTAAATAATTAAATGATAAAATCTAAAAGACCTTTATTTTACTTAATATTTTTTTTGATATTCGCTTTGGCTGGATGTAGTTATATCACCAAAGACAGAGATTTAGTAAGTTCAAGTTATCGTGCTGCTGATAAATTATTAAGCGGGGTTAAAGATTTTTATAGTTTTTTACACCCAAGAAGAAATGGTGTTTATTCTGCTAAACCTATTTTGGTGGCTAGTTTTGTAAATATTAATAATTTGCAGCAATCATCTACTTTTGGGCTTATAGTAGCAGAACAAATTGGTTCACGCTTTGCTCAACGAGGTTATAAAATCATTGAACTTAAATTACGTACTGATAGTATTTTTGTGCAACAGCAAACTGGTGAATTATTATTATCACGAGAATTACAAGCAATTAGTTTACAACATGACGCTTATGCTGTTATTGTGGGAACTTATGCCGCCGGCAAAGAAATCGTGTATGTAACTGCCAAATTAGTACGTACTAAAGATAATGTTATTCTAAATTCCTACGATTACAGTTTACCTTTAGGTCCAAATACTAAACAAATGTTACGTAAAAGACGATGAGTAAATATCAGATTGGTTTTTTATTTCTATTCTCACTTTTGTTAATTGCTTGTGGTGGCGATGATGAAAAAGTAGCTACATCTGCTACCGATTCCAATTCTGAAGAAGATTTGCATTATGTCCAATGGGAAGATAATGCTAATGGTGAATGGGTAGTTGATGCCACTGGCGATAAACTTAGATTTGAAGCAGATACTGGTTATATGAATTTTGGCAATACAGTTTATGACAATGTATTTGTTGATGATGATGCTAATTTTATTATTGATGATGTTATCGAAGGGGCAATTGAATACGTATTGGCTGAAAATGAGGAAATAATTGTAGCAATTGTCGCTTTAGATGGTACTTATTTAGATATTATTGGTGCAGAAAGCGATTTATTTGTAGATAATACCGATATTGAAAGTATTCCAGCCACTTTATCTGCTGCTTTTAATTCCCAAAATCAAACACCACGCATATTATCACCAAAATTATCTGCTCCAAATGCGTTAGTAGAAAATAATCAACAAACTAAAATCGGCTTTTTACAACATAAATAGTTAAAAATTGCAAGCTGGGAATTTCCTAGTTTGGAAAAATATTCTAAAAATAGGGTAATTTATAGCGAATATTTATAAAGTTACGCAAATAAAAAAATGAAATTCAAATTTCTGTATTTAATAATTGCCTAAAGTTTTAAAACAGACCTAACAGGTTTCCAAAACTTGTCAGGTCTTAATTTAAATTTTATTAAGTTCTTATTCCTACTATTTATTTTCTACTTAATTTTTTTTAAACATCTTATTTCTTATTTCCCATTATTACTAAATTGGTAACCGTGAAAAAAACAACATTAACCAAAGAAATAGTACAAAATGCCATTAATACAATTGTAAAAGATGGTTTTTATCCTTCAATTGATAGAATTCGTAATATCACAAGTGGTTCAAAACAACGTATTTCCCAAATTAGAAAAGAATTAGATAGCGAAAAAAATATTCTTAAACCTGATGAAAAAATACCGAAAAAAAATGGTGCTAGTTCCACTCGTAATACTTTTCAACACCAAGAGTTAATGTTACGAATGGAAACTAGAATGGCAAAAATGGAATTGCTATTCACCAAGCAATTTGCTGATATTGATGCCCGATTATCCATTAAAGAAAGTGTCGAAAAAAATAACATTATAAAAAGTTTAAATGATCAATTAAAACAATTAGAAATTAAGAATGCGTTGTTGGTTAAACAATGGAATAAAGAAATTGAACAAGTTAAAAAATTAACTCATGCTCTTAAACAAGCTAAAAATAAAATTACTAATTTAGAAAAAATAAATTTAGCGTCATCGCCGATTAAACAAATTGATATTAATGATTTTGATACTATTCAAATAGTTTTAACTCAATTTAAAGCTTTTGCAAATGCACAATGGGGTGAAGAGCAAAATACGGAAATAGCTTTACAAAAAGCAGTTAGGCAATATTTAATAGAAAAATGGCAAGAAGATGCAGCTTTATTAAATAATGCAGTTTTGGATAGTAAAATAAATGCAAAATATTATATCGTTGTTTCCATATCGCAAACAGATAAACATTATATTGTGCATTGTTTAATTCTTGAGATTAATACCGAACAATTAACTAGCCAACGTGAAATCTATTCTGATTCTAAAAAAGCCTATGAAAAAGTGCATCAATGGTTGAATCAAGAATAGTCAAGGTAAATAAACATGAATTATGGAAAAGATGCTAATAAATATATTCTAGGTGAAACAGAAGGGGAATTTATTTGTACCACAGAAGAAGAAAATCAGCAATTTACCGTGGCTATGATTAAGCAAACGGAATTGCATTTAGATATTTTAAGTCATAATTTTGATCCTAATATATATGATAATAATGAATGTTATGAAGCGATTGAAGATTTAGCCCTGCGTAGCCGTCATTCGTGTATTCGTATATTGCTACATAATATAAGCTTTATTTCTCAAAGAGGGCATAGTATTATTCATTTAGGCAAACGTTTGGGTAGTTTAATGCAATTTCGTAGTGTAGCAACTACATATCGACATATTGCAGATACTTTTATGATTGTAGATGGTATTGGCGTTATTCACCGACCACACACTGATACCATTGCAGCCACCGTAAATTTTAAAAATGCTCCGCTGGCGAGAGATTTACTTGAATTATTTGATGATATTTGGGAAAATTCAGAGCCTGATCCTAATACACGTTTTATGATTATGTAATTTAAGGTTTATTTAATGATGAAAGAATTTGATGATGCAAAAGAATTTGAAGAAAGAGCTGATTTTATTGCAAAAGATGATTTGATGAAATGGACGGTGCAGAATGATTTTTTTTTAGCAATTCAAAAGAAAATTTTGCAAACAGGTGCTAAATTAATTGTTGGTCCGAGAGGAACAGGTAAAACAAATCAGATGAGATTTGCCTATTATACCTGTTCGGAATCTAAATCTAAACCATTAGCTATTTATGTGTCTTTCGGTAAGTATTATCATTTAGAACCACTTTTATCTACAAAATCTAATGCTATCACTATTTTTCATACATGGGTGCTTAGTAAAATTTTATTAGGTTGTTATGATTTGCTTGAGGATATAAAAAGTAATGCGGAATTGTATGAAGAAACAAATATTTTAAGCCAAAAAAGTTTGCAGGAATTTTGTGCAAATGTTGAAAAAGGGACTGATATT
>JAGLFE010000416.1 GCA_023144675.1 Thiomargarita sp.
CTTTATTTTTAATTAAAATCAGCAAACCAGGAATTTAAAATGAATAAAAGCGGTGTAAATATGTCTATTCGTAATTTTGCTAACTATAAACCTATTTTAGCTAAAACAGCCTATATTGATTCCATGGCAGTTGTAATTGGACAAGTAACAGTTGGAGAATATTCGTCATTATGGCCAATGACGGTTGCTCGCGGTGATATTAACAGTATTACGATTGGGGAACGAACAAATATTCAAGATGGTTCTATACTTCACGTAACACATGATAGTGAATATTGTCTTGGTGGTAAGGCATTAATTATTGGAGATTACGTAACGGTTGGGCATCAAGTCAATTTACATGCTTGTACAATAGAACATCATTGTTTAATCGGAATTGGTTCGATTGTGTTGGATGGGGCAAAAATTCCTCCTTATACTTTATTGGGAGCTGGCAGTATTGTTTCTCCAAATAAAGTATTGGAAGGCGGTTATTTATGGTACGGAAATCCTGTTAAAAAAATACGTCCATTAACAGATAAGGAATTAGAATTTTTGGAATATTCTGCTAATTATTACAGTCAACTGGCTCAACAACATATTACTTCGGAATCATAAAAATTATAAAAATGATTTTGTAAATTGGGTTATCCAAGCTTAATCCAACATTATTTATAAAAAATGGTAGCATTTTGGTTTAAATTTTATTAGTTTATTCAGAACTACCCAATAAAAGAAATTTTACAATAAATCGGAAACTACAAATGTCAACACCCAATATTCAATCAACTCATTGCTACCATTGTGGATTGCCAGTACCTGAAAATCTTAAACTATTTGTAAATATTAATGACGAACCACAAATTATGTGTTGTCATGGTTGTCAAGCAGTTGCTCAAGCCATTATCGATGCTGATTTACAAGATTTTTATAAATATCGTACCGAAAATTCCCCTACTTCCCAAGAATTAGTTCCCGATTTTCTCCAAAAAGCCGTTGTTTATGATAATCCTGCCATTCAAAAACGGTTTGTTCGTTATGAAGAAGGCAATATTCGTGAAGCGGCTTTGATTTTGGAAGGCATTACTTGTGCGGCTTGTATATGGCTAAATGAAAGGCATTTACGAACTTTAGAAGGAATAATTGATGTCCGCATTAACTATTCGACTCATCGCGCTCAAGTGCGTTGGGATAATTCCTGTCTTAAATTGAGCGATATTTTACAAGCCATTCATCAAATCGGTTACATTGCCCATCCCTACGACCCAGCTCAACAACAAGAAATATTTGAACGGGAACGTAAGCAACAGCTACGTCGTCTTGGCTTGGCTGGAGTGTTGGGAATGCAAATTATGATGATTTCTGTTGCATTATACGCAGGCGGCTGGTATGGAATTGAGCCTAAATTTCAGAAACTATTTTCGTGGATTAATTTACTTTTAACGCTACCAATTATATTTTATAGTGCTATTCCTTTTTTTAAAAATGCTTGGCGTGATATAACCCATAAACAAGTTGGTATGGATGTTCCAATTGCCATTGCACTTATATTGGCTTTTGTAGGCAGTATATTTTCATTAATCAGTACTAATGGACATATTTATTTCGATTCCATCGCTATGTTTGTATTTTTTCTATTGACTGGACGTTATTTTGAATTACGAGCGAGACAAAAAAGTACTCAAGCTACGGAAAATTTACTCCATTTAGTGCCGACTATGGCTACCCGTTTAATTAAAACCACTCAAAAAATGGCAGAAGAATTAGTTTTAGTCGCTGATTTAGAAGTTGGGGATAAATTGCTAATTCGTCCTGGGGAAAATATTCCTGTTGATGGCATTGTGTTGGAAGGACAATCTAATGTCGATGAGTCTTTATTAACTGGCGAAAGTCATCCTGTTACGAAAAATTTAGGGCAAACTTTGGTGGCGGGAACGGTTAATATTGAAAATCCTTTGCAAATGCAAGTGGAAAAAGTTGGGACTGATACGGTGTTATCTCACATTTTACGTCTATTGGAACGCGCTCAAACTGAAAAACCAGTTATTACCCAATTAGCCGATAAAGTGGCTTCATGGTTTGTAATGGGCGTATTATTATTAGCTTTAGGAGTTGCAATTTATTGGTGGCAGGTTAATCCAGATGCTTGGTTGACTATTACCTTGTCGGTTTTGGTGGTAACTTGCCCCTGCGCTTTATCTTTGGCAACTCCTACCGCTATTACCATTGCCACCAATACTTTAACCCAAATAGGTTTATTAACCACCAAGGGACATGCTTTGGAAACCTATGCGCAAGCCAACCACTTTGTATTTGACAAAACGGGAACCTTAACTGAAGGCAATTTAAGTTTGTTAACTACCCATACTTTTGCTAAATTAACTGCAAATGAGTGTTTGCAATATGCCATTGCTTTAGAGAATTATTCTGAACATCCGATTGCTAAAGCCCTAATTAAAGCTGGGGAAAAACTTCCGACCAATTATGAAGCCAATGAAGTTAGCAATACTCCTGGGGCTGGCATTCAGGGAAAAATAAATCAACAGCAATATTTTATCGGTACTGCTAATTTTATTCACAAGATGACTGGATTATCAATCAATAAATTAGAACAACTTCAATTAGAAAAAAATACCCAAGTTTTATTTGCCAATGAGAAAATTTTACTCGGTGCTTTTATTTTAGGAGATGAAATACGGGTTGGAGCTAAACAGTTGATTCAAACTTTACAACAGCAAGGCAAGAAAATTACTTTATTGAGTGGTGATCATATTCAGGTCGTGAAACAGGTGGCTGATAC
Source organism: Thiomargarita sp. (assembly GCA_023144675.1). GTDB lineage: Bacteria > Pseudomonadota > Gammaproteobacteria > Beggiatoales > Beggiatoaceae > JAGLFE01. The sequence goes on from JAGLFE010000416.1 coordinate 2,780, forward strand.
TTTGGGCATTAATAATTTTAAAGCAGCTTTGCTACCAGAAGATAAATTACATTATCTTAAAGAATTGCAAGCGCAAGGAGATATTGTGGCTATGATAGGTGATGGTGTGAACGATGCGCCAGTATTAGCTCAAGCTCAGGTTTCGATTGCAATGGGAAGTGGCACTCAAGTTGCTTGTGCTAGTGCAGATATGATTTTATTGACAGCCCAGTTACCTAATTTGTTGCTAGGTTTGAAAACAGCTAATAAAACTTTGAACATTATTCGCCAAAATGTATTATGGGCAATTATGTATAATATGACCGCTTTGCCCTTAGCTGCAATGGGTTTGATTGCACCTTGGATGGCAGCTATCGGCATGTCTTTAAGTTCTTTATTAGTTGTTGCCAATGCTTTAAGATTAATGGAAAAATCGAGCTAATTACAAAAAAATGTTAAACTAAAAAATAAACTTGCATTAGTGCTAAATAATTGAATATCAACATAATTACAACCATGAACAAACTAATCCTAGGCGACAACTTAGAAATTTTAAAATCCCTCGAATCAGAATCTGTACAATATGTTTATACATAATATTTAAACCAACAAATTATATAATAATGCTAATTAAAATTACTAACTTTGGACCAATAAAAGAATTTCATTTTGATTTAAACAAAGATTTTATAGTTTTGTTTGGAAAAAATAATGTTGGAAAATCTTACTCTCTTTCAATTGTTTATTTGGTATTAAAAAATTTATTGGATATGGAAGCTGATTCAATAATACAAAGAGAAATTAGTGAAGATTTTAATAAATTATCTGAGATAAATTCTACAAATATGGGTGAAATTTTTTATCCAATTATTGAGAATTTGACAGATAATATTGAAGAATCTTTATATAATACTTATGGAGAATTTGATAAACTAATTAGTAGATTTCGTGATGATTTTAAACCAATTATTACTATTAAGAAAAAATATGGTGAATTAATTTTAGAAATTCAGCATGATAAACTATCCATTAAAGAATTCTCTCCTATTTTGGATAGGAATGTAAAAGAAGAATCTACATTTTTCCTATATGATGAATATATTGGAAAAACTAAACAAGACCTTTCATTAATATTTCTTCCTGCTTCTCGCACTGGTTTATATCAAAGTTTAAGTAATCTATCTCAAATTATAGTTGAGTTATCCAAAAATCGTCGATTTGTAACTAAAAAGTTTGAATTACTTACTATTTCTGAACCAGTTAGTGATTATTTTCTGGGTTTATCTAATATTCAAACTAAAGTATCCAAGTCAAATAATATTATATTAGATATAGTTAATGACATTGAAAACAATATCCTTAAAGGTAAAGTTGAATTTGATGATGTTAGTAAAAAAATATTTTATAAACCACAAAATACAGATTTGAAATTAGATATTTCTTTAACTTCATCAATGGTTTCTGAATTATCACCCATTATTTGTTATTTAAAATATGTGGTTGCCTTTTCCAGCTCAAAAACTATTTTGTTTATAGAAGAACCAGAATCTCATTTGCATCCTGAAGCACAAGTACAACTGATGGATATATTTGCTAAATTGGTTAAAGTTGGAGTTAAAATTATAATGACTTCACATAGTGATTATATGTTTAACAAAATGAATAATCTGATTTTAGAAAAAAAGATAGAACTAAATTCTTCTCAAGCGATTATTTTTAAGGAAACTCAAGTTGGTACTATTGCTAAGGAAATCCCACAAGATTTATTGGGTATTGATGATGAAAATTTTTTGGAAATTACTGAACAGCTATTTAATGAAAAAATGGATTTAGTTGAGAAGTACAATAATGTTTGATGAAATTTTGAATAATATTGAGTTATTTGCATTGCGTAGAGAAGCTTGTGAAGAAAATGATATTGGTGTTGAGTTAAGTAATAATTTAACAGAAAATAAGTATATTATATTGAAAATAGATGATTTTTATAATTCATTAAAAATATCCGAACCCCCTCCATCTATTGACTGTTTGATTATTGTTAAATGTGATAGCAATCAATGTTATGACTTCTATTTGGTTGAATTGAAAAATATTAAATCTCCATCTGGATTTACAATTAAAAATATTCAACAAAAATTTACTACTACAATAGATGATTTTTTAGGGAAACGCTTTGCTCAAATCTTTTTGAATCCAAAATATCATATTAATAATTTCAAAATATATTTTATATCAGACCCTTATAACTTAAAACATTTAACACCTGAGCAATATAGGAAGAGAATACTTACATCAAAATATAAACTGTCTTTATTAAGAAAACCATATTCATTTAGAGGAAAAATATCAATGATCAATTCAGTATTACCTAACCCTATGATAAAAGAATGTTAGTAAATTCTAATAATTTAAATAACTAATGAACAAGTTAATCTTAGGCGACAACTTAGAAATTTTAAAATCCCTCGAATCAGAATCAGTGGATTTAATTTATCTTGACCCACCGTTTTTCTCGAATCGGAATTATGAAGTAATTATGAGTTAATAATCTTTAATAATCAGTTTAAAACAACTCTTAATGAACTAAATTTATAAAAGAATATATTATGTCTGAATTAGAAGATTTAACTAAAACTCTCAATTATTTTGATAATACTTCTGAACCAATAAAAGAAAAAAATGTTTATGATGCTGTTTTTAAACTTGTAAAAGGTAGACAAAAACATGAATTATCTGAAGAATTGCAGGCTGAAATTATTGCATTTGATTTTCTTGAAAATCATCCAATTCCAAACTGGAACAAATATTTCACTCCCATTTTTCCAGAATTCATAAATTTAGATGAAATAGCCAAATTTGTAGATTATTGGGAAAAACGAGCTATAGAAGCTAAAAATCCAGTTTTGATAACTAGATATGCAGATTTAGTATGGGAATTTTCAAAAATAGGTAGTAAATTTATTATGGCTAAACTTGCTATTGATAATATTTTAAAGCTTACTGAAGGAAATTATTACAAAGGAAACTATTCTAAATATATTATTGTTGAAAAATTAATACGTGCCTTATCATTATCAATTAGTTTAAAATCTTTGGAGCATATTGAAAAAGTAAAGAAAACTATTATTACATATGAGGACAAAATAGCTGAGGACAATATAATTGGTTCATGGGGATTTGCATATGATGCACTTTATAAAAATGAAAAACGTAGCAAGAAAATTAAATTAACAGATAAGCAAAAAAAGAAAATTATTGGTGATTTAGAAGCACGGCTTGATAGAATCTCTTCTTCATTTGATAATAATGATATGAAGCCTCTTGCTTTAGAAAATACTATTCGTCGTGTGGAAAAGACTGCTTTTCGTTTAGCTGATTACTATCGTAAAATCAGTCAGCCAAATGAAGTAAAACGAGTATTATTGACATGGGGTACACTTTTTGAAAAAAGTAATTATTCTAATGATCTACTATATATACATTTAGAACGAGTTTATTTTGTTTATAAATCTTATGGTATGCAACAAGAAGCTGATGCAATTTTAATTCGTTTACGAGAATTAGGACCAAAAACTATTCCAGATTGTGATTTGGAACAAATTAAAGTATTTGAGACAGCAAAAAAGGATTTTGCTGATTACATGTATCCTTATATTGAGGAGATACTCGAAGGTGAATTGGACACTGTTTTGAAAAGAGTAGCATTATTTAATATTCCATGCAAGGAAACAGTTAAAGAACAATTAATACGATTTTCTCAAAAATATATTGGTATTTATCATATAATGCCACCACAAATTAAAGATTATAAAGGGCGTACTATACATAATATTGGAACTATAAATTCTGATTTAGAAGGTCATATTAAATTTCATCTTGCAGAAGAATTAAGGATAAAAGCACTTTATGTTAGAAATTTATTTTCAGCTTTAATTAAAAAATTTAATTTATCTGCTCAACAATTAACTGATTATATTTATCAATCTCCATTATTTGAATTTGATAGAAAAGCAATTATTGAATCTGGATTGCAAGCATATTTGCAAGGCAATGATTTAGTGGCTATTCATTTGCTTATTCCACAAGTTGAAGATGCAGTTAGAAATTTTGTGGAAAAAAAAGGTGGAAAAGTTATGCAGTCACAAGGTAATGGTTTTCATGTAATATCTTTTGATAAGTTATTAAAAACTCCTGAGTTTGTTAGAACATTTGGGAAAGAGTTGGGTGTAGATATACAGTTTTATTTTCAGATTCTGTTCACGGACTCTTGTGGATGGAATTTGCGTAATAATTTGTGTCATGGAATTACTCCATTTTTTGATGTTAGTGATACAGATAGGGTAGTTCATTCATTACTTTGTTTGGCACTTGTACGATAAAGAGGAAATATTTTATGTCACAATTAAATTTCACCATAAATGAATCACTATATCAGCAGGTAAAAGATTTTAATTCTATGGAAATAGAGTTAATCTCTAAATTAAAGTCCCGATTATCTACAAAAGTTTGGGATATTTCAAAACAAGATAATTTGAAACTTGAAGCTGATGATGAAAAAGAAATTTTGGTAATATTAGAAGATGAAACATTTATATCAAACGAAGATTTTAAAAAGAAGTTTGGTTTGTGATACGTGAAAATATCTTATTCTAAAACCTTTGAAAAAAAGTTTTCAAAATATGAGAGGAAGCTTCAAGAGAAAATATTTAATGCTATTCAAAATTTGCCAGATGGAGATGTTAAAAAATTAGTTGGAAATAAAATACCACCAATTTTTAGATTAAAAGTATCAAAATACAGGATATTATTTTACCAAAGTAAAGAAGAAATTAAAATATTAAAGGTTGATAGTAGAGGGGATATTTATAAATAACCATGAACAAGCTAATCTTAGGCGACA
>JAGLFE010000417.1 GCA_023144675.1 Thiomargarita sp.
ATTATACTGTCAAATATAACTAATAATAGGTGTTATTGAGCAAATTTTCCTATATAATCAACTAATGCTTATACAAAAATAATTTGCAATAAAATTAAATATTTTACATTTTTAATTGGCATTACTAATACCCTGTCAAATATATTATTATCAAATATAGAAAACTTTTGCAAAACCCCTATTATTAATCTTTTTAATAAGAATAACAACAAATAACAAATATATCAAGTAAAAATTCTAAAAAAATAAATTACTTACAGAAATGCTAAATTTAATACGTTGCTTGCATTATTCCATCCATACAAAAAAGGTGTATTGTAACTGGATAGCAAAATATATCCATTTTCATAAAATGAATAATAGCAGAAAAATGAGGCAAATTTGATTATTCACAAAACTTAATTAGCTAAAATTGTAACCAACTATCTATAAAATTTGGTAGCCATAAAGTTATTTGCGGGAAGACAGCTAATAAAATTAAGGCAAATATTTGTAACAAAACAAAGGGCATCACTCCTCGATAAATTGTACTCATACGTATTGTTGGTGGCGCAACCGCTTTGAGGTAAAATAAGGAAAATCCAAATGGCGGAGTGAGAAATGAAGTTTGTAAATTTACTGCAATTAAAATAGTGAACCATAATAAATCAATTTCAAAGAAACTGGCAATTGGAATCAATATTGGAATCACAATAAAACAAATTTCTAAAAAATCTAAAAAAAATCCCAACACAAAAATTAATAATAAACTGCTAACAATAAATCCCCATTGACTGCCAGCGTGGGCAAAAATATCATGTACTAAATTATCGCCGCCCATGCCTCGAAAAACTAGTCCAAAAGCGGTTGCTCCAATTAAAATTAAAAATACCATACTGGTTAAACGGGTGGTATGTTCCATTGCATAGCGTAAATTTTTCCATGTTAAACGCTGGTGCAATAAAGCTAGTAATAGCGCACCGATTACGCCAAACGCAGCCGATTCCGTTGGCGTTGCAATTCCCGCAAAAATACTGCCTAATACGATAATAATTAGCATCAAGGCAGGAAATACACTTTTAATGACTCTAAATAGTAATTTTTTATCCCAAGTTGTTACAGTCGCTACTTTAGAAACACTTTGCGGATTAATCCATGCTCGTATGACTACATATAGAATATATAAGCTAATTAATAAAAGACTTGGTACGATTGCGCCAATAAATAAACGTCCCACTGGTACACCGACAATGTCGCCCAATAAAATTAATACGATGCTGGGCGGTACGATTTGCCCTAATGTGCCAGCGGTGGCAATTGCACCAGTTGCTAAGTCGGGGGCGTAACCGTTTTTAAGTAAAGTTGGTAAGGCAATTACTCCCATGGTAACGACAGTTGCACCGACTACGCCAGTTGTTGCTGCTAATAAAGTTCCAACTAAGATGATAGATAAAATCATTCCGCCCCGTAATCTACCAAATAATAGGCTCATGGTTTCTAATAAATCTTCTGCTAAACCTGATTTTTCAAGTATTACGCCCATAAAAATAAATAAGGGAACTGCCAATAAAGTAAAATTGGTCATAATTCCCCAAATGCGCATTGGTAATAAATTAAAAAAGGATAAATCTAAGAATATACTGCCGAATAATAAGGCGATTGCGCCCAAGGTAAAGGCAACAGGATAACCTAATAAAATGGTGAACATTAATACTACAAACATGATTAATGCCCATATTTCCAAACTAAATATTGCTAACATGCCTTATCTTCTTGGTTATTGAGTAAAAATAGGAAATTTTTTAAACTTTCGGCAATGCCTTGCAACATTAGTAGCGTAAATCCAATAGGAATAGCAGCTTTCAATAGGAAACGATAGGGCAATCCACCTGGGTCAGCCGAACTTTCTGCATAGAGCAATTTAATTTCAATAAAAGGAAAATTATTTAGCAAAGTTAAGGAATATTTGACGGAAGCCGCCACAAAAGTTAAGGAGCTATAAATAACTAAAATACAAAAAGGTATAAGTAAAAATACTCCACCTAAAAGATTAATCCAAGCACGGTGTCGATCATCAAACCAATGGCTTTGGTAAATTATATCGACTCTAACATGTTCATTATTTTTGAGCGTATAACCAGCACCAAATAAAAAAATTAAAGCAAATAAATGCCATTGTAATTCTTGTAGGGCAATAGAATTAATCGAAAATAGCGCAGATGCACTTGTTTGGTAAACAATTAATAAGGATATAATTAAGATTAACCAAGCGACTAAACGTCCCATCCATTCGTTTAAGTTATTGATAAAATGGATAATATTTTGAATTAAATTAATAGGCATAAGAAATATTTTCGGTAGTCATGAATAAATTGGTTTTAACTAGACGTGTTGAATATAATTCCGATTAATTGCAAGGTTCTTTGAGACAAAAAATATTGTTTAATTTTGAGGTAAAATCAGGTTCTTGTCTATCATAAGTTGCTTTTTTAACAGCGGCTCGAACTTTAGTCAACATTTCAAAAATTGAAACGCCTGGTTTTACGATTTCTTGTTTTAAATATTGTGTATAATAACTATTACGTTGTTTTGTCGCATTAATTGCTGTTCTATCGGCTTGCGTTGCATAGGCAATTAAAGAACCACTGGGAGCTTTTATTGAAGTTAAGCCTTGTATTTCTGACATCCCACTTTTTGACCAGCCTTTATAAAATGGATTATTACGGCAAGCATCTAAAAACACTAAATTAAGTGGATTATCAGCAGCTCCCAGTGAAGCCAATAAATAATTCATGTCTAAGGCTTCTGTTGCTAGATGAGCTTTAACATTCACTGTATCCATAGCACCAATTGGAAGTAAATAATTTTTTCCTTCATTTTGCACTCCATGTCCAGAAAAATAAAATAATCCCATTCCTTGACTTCTTTCTAATGAATCTCCAAAACCCGAAATTTTAAGTTTCATTTCTCGTAATTTCATATCTTTAAAAACGTAAACTGTAAAACCTATTGATTTCAAAGCTGTTTCCATATCATCGACATCATTATGCGGATTATGTAAAGGATAGCTTGGATAATTTTGATTGCCAATTAATAGGGCATAACGTTGTTTAGGTAAAATAGATTGCTGTTTGGGTGGTTTAGCACGGGCGATGACGAATTTTTTATTAGTGGCATTATTATGTTTGTCAGTGGCAGTAATACGGATTCGATTATTACCCACTTGTAGTTGCAGTTCAGTGGAAAAATAGCCTCGCTCATCAAATCTAGTTCGGTTGCCATTAATTTTTATAGAAGCAATACCCGATTCGTCAATAACTTGTCCACTTAGGATATATTTATCTTGAATTATATCTGATTTATTGATTATAATTTGGGGCGAAGTGGTATCTTTGAAAAATACAGGTTCAACTATTTTGTCAGTGCGTGGACGTATAATTGGCGAAGACGAAGCAAGCATTTGATTAGTAAAAGGTGCTAAAGCCAAGCGTACTTTTTCAGGGCTTTTAGTTAAAGAACTCGGATTTTTAAGGTGTTGTTTAGCATTTGCCGAAGCCACATAATAACCATCGGGCGTAATACTTGCCCATCCCCCATCTTTAAAACTAATCATTTGTACAATTTCTTTACCTGTTTTGACATTCCAAATCCGACTACTCCCATCTCTACTACCTGATAAAATCATTTGTTTATTACGAGAAAACGCAACAGAATCTACATGACCAGAATGCCCTTTGAAAGTGCGAATATTTTTTCCGCTATCAATATTCCAAAGTTCAAGAGTCTTAAACGTATTAGCAACCACAAATAATTCTCTATCATAAGAAAAAGCTACTTCATTTTCATCAGCATAACGAAAATTTTTACCTAAGAAGTTACTAATTTCTCTCCCAGTTTTAATATCCCATCGTCTAAATATACCATCTCGACTAGTTGATAAAACTATTTGTCCATCGGCTGAAAAAGTTGCATAATTAACCCAGTTAGAATGTTCAAAACTATGAATTTCTTTTCCAGTATTGATATTCCATAGTTTGACTGTTTTATCCCAACTACTTGATAACGCTAGTTGTCCATCAGGGGAAAATTTTACAGAGGTGATATTATTAGTACCAATACTATCACTATAATGTCCTGTAAAAGTACGGATTTCTTTTCTAGTATTGATATCCCAAAGTATAAATTTCTTATAACTACCATAAGTTTTAGAAAATTCATTGCAAACAAATAAAATTAACTGTCCGTTTGGCGAAAATACCATAGAATCTAATGTAGAGCAATAAGATACACTCAAACTACGAATTTTTTTTCCAGTGTTTACATTCCATAATTTAAATTCACTATAATCTGCACCATCATACGATAAAATTGATTGTCCATCAGGAGAAAATAATACATTATAAATCCGATTAGAATGCTGAAATTTATAAAGTTCTTTACCAGTATTAATATCCCACAATCTGAGTATATTATCATGAGAAGCTGACGCAAATACTTGTCCATTAGGGGAAAAAGCTACTAAATTAACCGATTCAGCAGTATCTTTTTCTATTGATGGTCGTAAATTAGAACAATTGCTAATAACAATTAAGCCAACTATCAAGAAACTCAGTTTAAATATTTGCATTTTGGTTGCCCTCTAATAATATTTATTTGCTTCATTAAAATTTCCATAATTTTTTGCTTCCTAAATAAGTAAAAAACAAATAGGTTGGATTAAGTTCCGCCAACCTAAATTATACTATTTAATCAATTTAGCGGCAATTCGCATCCGCAAAGCATTCAATTTAATAAAACCTTCCGCATCCTTTTGGTCATAAGCACCTTGATCCTCCTCAAAAGTAACAATTTTGGTAT
>JAGLFE010000418.1 GCA_023144675.1 Thiomargarita sp.
CGTGTTAAAATTTTTCGCATTTAAAATTTAATTGGTAGATAGTTTTGCAAAAGCTTCTAATTTAGAAAAATTATTATTATTAATATTTTTAATAATTAGTAAATTATAAATTTGTTATATTATAAATATGCTAAATGTAAATATTTGTAAACTTTATAAGTTTTTATAACTTTATTAAGTTATGTTATTCGCCAAATAATAAACAACAAATAATTTGCTATAATCATATAGTTTATCTTATTTTTAAACTCAAAGCAATTTTAATATTTTATTTTATATATTTTAAATCAATCTTTACCATTATAAAATAGATTTTATCATATAATTTTTAGCTATAAATTTAAGTTAATTATTATAATAATTTTTCTCTTCGCTATTAAGCAAAATTCAAACTATAGCTATTCCATAAATAAAACGCATTATTATCAATCTTATCAGTGGCATTTATTCAATTAACATAAAAAAATAATGACATGATTAGTACTACGCATTTTCTACCTACAACTCCTAATAGCAATGCTTCATATATTCAAGAATGGATCGAACGTATTGCTGAAAAACACACTCAAATTAAACAGCCGCAAATTATTAAAGCTTGCCAATGGGCGGAAGAAATACATCAATCCCAAACCCATGTCTCGGGTAAACCATTTCTAATGCACGTGATTACTGTCGCTGACATATTAGCACAATTGGGAATGGATACCGATGTTTTAGTGGCGGCTATTTTGCACAATATTGCATCCAATAAACAAGTTATATTATCTGATGTTGAAAGACGATTTGGACAGGTTGTTGCCAATTTAGTTGATGGCGTAACTAAAATGGGATTTATTGAAGAATTAAATGATAAATCTCAGCATACGATGAATACTAAGAAACAAATAGAACAATTGCGCAAAATGTTACTGGCGATGTCAAAAGATATACGGGTAGTTTTGATTAAATTAGCTGATCGTTTAGATAGAATGCGTTTTCTTCATCATCAACCTGAAGATAAGCAAAAAAGATTTGCTCGTGAAACGCTAGAATTATTTGCACCTTTAGCAAACCGCTTGGGTATTTGGCAAATAAAGTGGGAATTAGAGGATTTATCGTTACGTTATTTAGAACCAGAAACTTATAAGAGAATTGCTTCCTTTTTAGATGAACGTCGTATCGATAGGGAACAATATATTCAAAAACTACTTGATTCGCTTTCTAAAGCTTTAAGAAAAAACAATATTAGCTCAGAAATTACGGGTCGTCCAAAACATATTTATAGCATTTGGCGCAAAATGCAACGAAAAGGTTTGGATTTTGAACAAATATTTGATGTGCGGGCATTACGGGTATTAGTTAATAGCGTAACGGAATGTTATACCGCTTTGGGTATTATTCATAATATATGGCAGCCATTGCCTAATGAATTTGATGATTATATTGCCAATCCTAAAGCGAATAATTATCAATCGTTACATACCGCCGTGATTGGTCATGAACAGAAAATATTTGAAGTGCAAATTAGAACTCATAAAATGCACCATCATTCTGAATTAGGCGTAGCTTCTCATTGGCTTTATAAAGAAGGTAAGACGCAACAAGATAAAAGTTTTGAGCAAAAAATTCAATCGTTGCGCAAAATTTTACAATTTAAGGACCAAGATGATGATATAGGTGATTTTATTGATCGTTTTAAATCGGAAATTTTTGAAGATCAAGTTTATGTATTATCACCGCAAAGCAAAATTGTTAATTTAGTGCAAGGTTCAACGCCACTGGATTTTGCCTATTATATTCATACTGAATTAGGACATCGTTGTCGGGGAGCAATGATTAATCAGCGTATTGTGCCTTTAACTTATATGCTTAAAAATGGTGATGTGGTTAATATTTTAACTTCTAAAGAAGCGAAACCAAGTCGGGATTGGTTAATTAAACCCGCAGGTTATTTATGTACTAGGCAAGCACGAAATAAGGTTAAGCAATGGTTTAAAAAACAGGATATTCAAAAAAATATTAGCGAGGGTAAAACTTTATTAGAGCGTTTATTACGCCGATTAAATATTAAAAATACTGATCTTGAGCATTTAGCGCAACAACTTGCTTTTGATTCAGTTGGGAATTTGTTTGCTTCTATTGGGCGTGGTGATACGACAACCATGCAAGTTAGTGGGGTATTTAATGAGCAGGTATTATCTCCTAAAAAAACTCAAGTTAAGTCGGTCAAAGTCAATAAATTAGAACAATTTAAAGAAGGGGTTTATATTGAAGGCGTGGGGGGATTATTAGTGCAGATGGCGCAATGTTGTCAACCAAATCCAAAACAGCAAATTGTGGGATATATTACTAGGGGTAGAGGAGTTACGATTCATTATCGTGATTGTCCTAATGCTTTGCGTTGGCAGGATGAGGGCAATGAACGGTTGGTTGAAGTTAGTTGGGGAATGCCTGATAAACCCAAAATATTGAATTATCCGATAACTATTCAACTTAAAGCTATTGACAGAGTTGGTTTATTGCGTGATGTGTGCATGATTATAGCCACGGCAAAGGTGAATATTATTTCTACCAATAGTGCCATAAATCAGCAAGATAATAGTGTTTTTATGGAATTAAATATTGAAATTAAAGAGTTAGAGCAATTAAATCAAACTTTGTCGAAGTTAGACAATTTAGCTAATGTATCAAAAGTATGGCGTAAAAATACTTGAGTTTATATACGATTAAATTAAACGGAAAAAATTAATAATGTTTACAACGATATTTGCAGGACTTAAATTATTTACCTTGGCTGTTTTATGTATTTTTAGTGGCGGTGTTATTTTTATGGACTATTTTAAGGGGAATAAATTGATAATGCTGTTATTAATGTTATTTACTAGCACTGGTTCGTTTTATTTGGCAAAAGATGTTTGTTCTGATTTTGAAGATTCTAATATTTGCACTTATTTTTATGGATTTGAGATTTCAGAATATTTAGGAACAGCCGGTGAAGTAATTGTTTTACCACCTATTAAAGATGGTTTTGATGCTATTTTTAAGCCGACAAAAAATATGTTTGAAACAACTAAACAGTTTTTAAAACGTGAACAACAGTTGTTAGTTAAATTCACCCAAATGGGAAAAACACGTAATTTGGATTATCGAG
>JAGLFE010000419.1 GCA_023144675.1 Thiomargarita sp.
ACTATAAGAATTAATTACCAAATTATCAATATTAAGATTAAATTCAGCATCATTAAAATCAAAATGTTTAATTTTTAGGTAGAAATTAAATAAATCTAAACCTTGTTTAGTCTTATTAATTACGAAACTAGAAACCAAATCTGCCAAGTTGAAAGAATCTGCTCCATCTTTTATTGTTATTGAAGATAAAGTTACATCTAATGTAGTTGGTGATAATTCTTCATCGAAATTACTTTTAGCAGTGGTTTTTCCAAATGATAATGAAAATTCATCATCCATCATTCCAAAACCTAAAATATCTATTTCAGCAGTTAAGTCTTTAAACTGATTAGAAAAAGTAAATTGCCCTTCTGCACCTTTCCAATCAAATGAACCTTCGTCAGGAATAGTACGTTGATAACTAGGAAAAGTTAATTCACTTTTACCACTACCATCTTCATTAATATTGGTTTTTATACTTACAGGTGGTAATTCACCAATTTTCGCAATCGCTTCTGCTGGAAGCAAGATATTTAAATCAGTTTCAATTCGTAGTGGTTTTTCATGTTGTGCTAAAATATCAGAAAAATTTTCTTTTAATTTCTCTAATAAAATTACAGGTTTGCTTGCCAATTGCTCAAATTTAATTGCTATCACCTGATTGGAAAGTAATTTAATCAAACGATGTTGCAATGAAAAACGCAAAGTTTCGTCATCAGAAGTTAGATTAGTATTATTTTCTGAGAGATTATTAAAATCAGTTTCAGTTATATTTTCTCCTGTTATAGTTACGGCATTTTCAGGAGCAACGGTGTTAGTTTCAACAGCCATAACGGATGGTAAATATAATAACAAACTTAAAATAAGTAAATTTATCCCAAGCAACGAACGTATATAAATCATAAAATATTTCCTAAAATTTTAAGTAAAATGTAATTAAGAACGGTATTGCAGTTCTAATAATTTTTTTTTGGTATATTATAAATGCTAATCTTAAAGATGGAAATAGAATTATAATTCCAAAAAATATGAATTTTAAATAAATATTTTATAATAATAACACATTTTTTATAAAAAAACATCCTGAATAAATTAATTTTTTTAATCGTAAAATCAAACATTTAAATATGTTATTAAGCCAACTAATTAATCAAACATTAGCTAAATCAATTGACCGTTCAATTAGCCACTTAACTTTAGATAGCCGAACTATCGTGGAAGGTAGCGTATTTATTGCTTTGCAAGGTACGCAAACTCATGGCGAATTATTTATTGAATCTGCTTTACAATTGGGAACAACGGCTATTTTAAAGGAAGCGGTTAGCTCTAAAATTGAAATGATGGGAAAAATTCCCTGTATTCATATACCAAATTTATCCCAAAAAGTGGGCAAAATAGCGGCAGGTTTTTATCATCATCCATCCCAAAATATGCAAATTACTGGTGTTACGGGTACTAACGGCAAAACTTCGGTAACCCATATTATAGCGCAATACTTGCATCTAAATGGCGTTTCTAGTGGATTAATTGGAACTTTAGGTTATGGAATTTATCCGTATTTACAATTGGGAAATCATACAACTCCTGATGCTATTAATTTACAAAGCTTATTAGCCGAGTTACGGAATCAATCTATATCCCAAGTTACAATGGAAGTATCTTCCCATGCCCTAGTTCAAGGTCGAGTCAATGGCATTAATTTTGACACCGCAATTTTAACCAATTTAAGTCAAGACCATTTGGATTACCATAAAACTATGGCGGCTTATGCTGAAGCCAAACAGCGTTTATTTAATTGGGAAAATTTAAAAACAGCTATCATTAATTTAGATGATTTATTTGGGCAAACTATTTTAGCGAAAATTAGTGCTAAAAATGTTCTAACTTATAGTTTGGAAAATAAAATGGCGGATGTTTATACCCATATAGAATCTTATAATATTAATGGTTGTTCGCTAAAAATTTATACTCCTTGGGGAAATATCAAAACCCATAGTCCACTATTTGGTGCATTTAATGTTAGTAATTTATTAGCGGCTCTGACTATGTTGTTGAATCAAGGTTTTGATTTATCGACTTTGGGTGCGCAATTAGAAGCAATTAAGCCAGTTTCAGGACGAATGGAGAAAATCCAGCATCAAGCTTTGGTAATTATAGATTATGCGCATACGCCAGATGCTTTGGAAAAGGCTTTATTAACTTTGGCGCAACATTGTGATGATGGCGATTTGTGGTGCGTTTTCGGTTGTGGTGGCGATCGGGATAAGGGCAAGCGAGCTTTGATGGGAAAAGTGGCAAATCAGTACGCAGATAAAATTATTATTACTGATGATAATCCACGCACGGAAAATTCTCAAGCAATTATTGATGATATTTTAACAACTTGCCCCCATCCAACGCAAGTAATTCCAAATCGTAAACAAGCTATTCATTACGCACTTCAGCAGGCAACTGCCCAAGATATTATTCTTATAGCTGGCAAAGGGCATGAAAATCATCAACAAATTGGGGAACAAAAATTTCCGTTTAGTGATCAGGAAGTTGTTTTGAATTTTTGATTATTTATTGCTTCTTACTTCTGAGTCCTAAAGTCAAAGGAATTTTATTACTAAAAATGGGTGTATTGTTTCAAACTGATAATGTGCTATTGCTATTTTTATAAGATGTGGTACATAGATTTCATCATTGTGTAAAAATTTTTCCAAATCACTCATCAGTTCAGGCACATGATTATGACTTGGTGGTATAAAATACGCCGTATTTAAACTTGCTCCACCTATCCAGCACGTAGGCTGGGTTGGAGCTT
>JAGLFE010000042.1 GCA_023144675.1 Thiomargarita sp.
CTATCTAGGACAGTGAGTAGTTACATTATTCTTATACTTATGCGATGGGAGGCAGATTTACTAACATGGGCGTATTACTTTTTATGACCGCTCTTTTAACTTTTTTAATTGGTTTAGTTTCTGAACAAATTACTCAACTGGTTTATAATCGCAAGGAAGAATAAATCTACATTTTTATCAAATAATTTATTGGCTTTCGTATTTGAGAAATAAATAAGTTATTTGTATAATCATTCGTAATTAATTATTTAATTAGTAAATTTATTCAACATATCCATAAATAATTAATTTTAATAAACTTAATAATATAAGGTTTTTTGTGTGGAACAATTTCGAGGTACCACTATTTTATCAGTACGCCGTGAAAATGAAGTGGTAGTTGGTGGCGATGGTCAAGTAACAATGGGCAACACTGTGATGAAGCATAATGCTCGCAAAGTACGACGACTATATCATAATAAAGTAATTGCTGGTTTTGCTGGCAGTACTGCCGATGCCTTTACTTTATTTGAATTATTTGAAGGTAAATTGGAAAAACATCAAGGTAATCTAACACGAGCGGCAGTCGAACTTGCAAAAGATTGGCGAACTGATCGTATGTTAAAACGTTTAGAAGCATTGCTTGTTGTAGCGGATAAAACTAACTCATTGGTCATTTCAGGTACTGGGGACGTGATAGAGCCAGAGGATTATTTGATGGCAATTGGTTCTGGTGGTGCTTATGCACAGGCAGCGGCACGTGCTTTACTAGATAATACCAAATTAAATGCAAAAGAAATCGTTGAAAAATCTTTACATATTGCTGCTAATATTTGTATTTATACTAATCAAAACTTAACGATTGAAAGTTTAGCAACTTGAAGTAATATAAAAAAATTATGAGTGAAATGACACCCAAAGAAATTGTCCACGAATTAGATAAGCATATAATAGGACAAAAAGCGGCAAAACGATCAGTTTCAATTGCTTTACGTAATCGTTGGCGGCGTATGCAATTAGAACCTGTTTTACGTAATGAAGTTACGCCTAAAAACATTCTTATGATTGGTCCGACTGGGGTAGGAAAAACAGAAATTGCTCGGCGGTTGGCACGTTTAGCCAATGCTCCATTTATTAAGGTTGAAGCGACTAAATTTACTGAAGTTGGTTATGTTGGGCGTGATGTTGAATCAATTATTCGAGATTTAGTTGATATGGCGGTTAAAATAACCCGTGAAGAAGCTATGGATAAAGTAAAAATGCCTGCAATGGATGTAGCTGAAGAACGAATATTGGATGCTTTATTACCACCTCCAAGAGATGAAAATCTAAATAAAGATGATGAACCTTCTACCACCAGGCAAAAATTTAGAAAAATGCTCAGGGAAGGTAAATTGAATGATCGTGAAATTGAAATTGATGTTAGTGAAACCCGTGTTGGTGTAGAAATTATGGCTCCACCAGGTATGGAAGAAATGACTAACCAATTACAAAGTATGTTCCAAAACATGGCTGGTTCTCGCACTAAACCTCGTAAAATGAAAGTTAAACATGCGCTTAAAATATTGCAGGAAGAAGAAGCCAGCAACTTAATTAATGAAGATGAATTGAAAGCTAATTCAGTTCAGCGGGTGGAACAAAATGGCATTGTCTTTATAGATGAAATTGATAAAGTAACTAAACGTTCAGATGTTGGTAGTGGTGCCGACGTTTCTCGTGAAGGAGTGCAACGTGATTTATTACCTTTAGTAGAAGGAAGTACGGTTAGTACTAAATATGGAATGGTTAAAACCGATCATATTTTATTTATTGCTTCAGGTTCGTTTCATTTAGCTAAACCTTCTGATTTAATTCCAGAACTGCAAGGACGATTACCGATTAGGGTTGAATTGAATGCTTTGGATGCTAAGGACTTTGTGCGTATTTTAACTGAACCAAATGCCTCATTAACTGAACAGTATATTGCCTTGATGAATACTGAAGGTTTAGAACTCGAATTTACCGAAGATAGTATTAAAAGTATTGCCGAGATGGCATGGCAAGTTAATGAGCGGACTGAAAATATTGGAGCGCGTCGTTTGCATACAATTATGGAATGTTTATTAGAACAAATTTCTTTTGATGCCCCCGATAAAGACGGGCAAAAAATTGTTATTGACACCGATTATGTAAATGATCATCTCAGTGAATTAGTGAATAACGAAGACCTTAGTCAATATATTTTATAAAAAATGGTAACAGGTAACAAAAAATGGTAGATAATACTTTTATTCCCGTTGAAATTAACTTACATAAACAATCACGTATTTTAGAAATCGCTTTCGATAATGGAGAACGTTTTGAATTAACTTGCGAGTATTTACGGGTTTATTCCCCTTCGGCTGAAGTGCGTGGGCATTCTCCTGACCAAGAAGTATTGCAAGTAGGCAAAGCGGATGTAAATATTGACCGCATTGAACAAATTGGAACTTATGCGATTCAACTATTTTTTGATGATAATCACGATAGTGGACTTTATTCTTGGGATTGGTTATACAATATTGCTAAAAATAAAGATCAATTTTGGCAAATTTATTTAGATAAATTAGAAAAAGCAGGAAAAAAACGTGCGCCTACTCCGATTGATTAGTAGCTAATAGCCCTATTTTAAATAGTTAAGTGGTGTTAAAATTGTGGTAGTTCTGAATAAATAATGATGATATATAGTAGTCCTAAACAAAGTAGTGGTAAATAATTATGTAGGTTGGGTTAGCAGCAAAACGTAACCCAACATTATTCAATGTTTTAAGTCAAGTTACATTGCACTAACCCGACCTACATTTTAGCCCAATCACTTGAAATTTTACTCCATAGCTATCATATAAGTTTTTACTGTTTATAGAACGTTCGTTATATAGGAAACTACAATGGCTCGTGCAAAATTTTCTACCTCGCCTGGTGCATTAAATGCAATTTTTCGTGAGGCAATTCCGTTGTTTGCTCAATCCGGTTTTGATGGTGTTTCTATGCGTCATATTGCCAAAGCTGTTGGAGTTAGTATTGCTACACTTTATCATCATTTCCCAGATAAGCAAACTTTATATTTACGTTGTATAGAAGAAGCTTTTGCTAATAAAGCTTTGGGATTATCTGAAATTTTAGCAGTACCGGGTACACCGGAACAACAATTACAACAGTTCATTTATCGCTTTACCTGTTTAATGGCTTCAGATACCCATTTTCGGCGTTTATTGCAACGTGAATTGTTAGATGGTGATGAAAATAGTTTGCGGGTATTGGCAAAAGATGTTTTTCAAACCCAGTTTCAAGGTATTACTGAACTAGCGAAAACTTTAGCCCCAAATTGTGATGCCCATTTAATGGCAATTTCGATGGTTGGTTTAGTGTTATTCCATTTGGAAACGACACCAATACGCCAGTTTTTACCCGGTGGACGTGCCGAACATAATGAGTCTGAATTAATAGCCAAACATGTTACTCAATTATTGTTAAAAGGGATATTACAATGTGGCAACGATTAATTTTTATAATTATTTGTGGCTTATTGGTCGGCTGTCAAGAAAATGAACCAAGCGTATTCGATGCTCCAAAACAACCCACTTTACAGTTATCTATCGCATCTGTGATTAGCCAAAAAGTACCAAGATTTTATTCGGCAACCGGTTATACTTATGCACGCCGTATCAAAATCAGCTCTCACCAGTCAGGCACTATCAAAAAACGCTTAGTTGATGAAGGCGATATTGTTAAAGCCGGTGCATTGCTAGTAGTTATTGATGATGCCGAATTATTAGATACCATCGAACAAGCTAAATCAGCCGTTCAATCAGCAACCATCGGTTTAAACGACAGCCAAGTAGATGTCAAACTAGCCGAAAAATTACGCAAATCAAGAGCCGTTTCGGTAGAACATTTACGTAAAGCAAGAGTTCAGTTGGATTTAGCCCGTTCCAAACTGGTACAAGTAAAAGCTGAGTTACGCCGTCAACAAACTAAAAAACCGTATTACCGTTTAACCAGTCCAATATTAGCACGAGTGGTAAAACGTTGGATTGAACCGGGTGATTTAGCTGTTGCCGGTAAACCTTTGTTAGAATTAGAAGCGATTGGTGAGTTGGAGTTTGAAACTGCATTACCAGTTCATTGGATAAAGCAAATTAATTTAAAAGATAAAGTAAAACTCAAATTACACCATTCCAATGCAACAATTGTAGCTAAAGTTTCTCATATAGTTCGTAGTGCTAATCGTATGACTCAAACTTGTCAAATTAAATTATCTCTACCCAAGCCATTGACTGCCGGTTTATCCGGTCAAGTTGATTTCAAGATTTCTGAAAAGCAACACTTGCTCATACCAAAGTCAACTTTAGTAAAACGTGCTGGTGTACAAGGGGCTTTTCGTTTAGATAAATTGAATAATGTGTGGTTTACTCCAGTCAAAACTGAACGACTTTGGGAGCAACAGTGGGTAGTTTTATCTGGTTTGCTGGTTGGAGAACGGTTGGTTTTGCAACCACCTCTTGGTTTGCGAGATGGGGTGGGGGTGAAACTTGTCCGTAAATAATCAAACAGTTTAATCGGATTTGTTGACAGTCCTCAAAACTTGTAAGCGATTTGAAATTTTATCGTAATTGCTCACTACCCTCGAA
>JAGLFE010000420.1 GCA_023144675.1 Thiomargarita sp.
AAAGCACAAATAGTTTGCCCACTAATTTTATCAGATACATCCAATAATTGATCTAAATCCGATTGCTGTCCTTTGCCATGATAAATGCGATGCACAATTTTTGATAGCCAACCAGTTCCTTCTCGACAAGGTGTACATTGTCCGCAAGATTCTTCGTAGTAAAAATGGCAAATGCGATTCAAAACTTTGACCATATCCGTTGTTTCATCCATGACAATCACCGCACCCGAACCAAGCATAGAACCAGCACTAGCAATTGAATCATAATCCATTGTTAAATCCATTATCACATTAGCTTTCAGCACTGGGGTTGAAGAACCACCGGGAATCACCGCCTTCAGCTTGCGACCATTTAAAACTCCGCCCGCCATTTCTAAAAGTTCCGAAAATGGTGTTCCCATTGGAATTTCAAAATTTCCAGGTTTATTAACGTGTCCCGAAA
This sequence comes from Thiomargarita sp., assembly GCA_023144675.1. Taxonomy (GTDB): domain Bacteria; phylum Pseudomonadota; class Gammaproteobacteria; order Beggiatoales; family Beggiatoaceae; genus JAGLFE01. The sequence continues at coordinate 443 of JAGLFE010000420.1, forward strand.
TAGAAAATAATTTAGGTCCGCCATTATTAGGTTTTCCAACGTTTAAAAACCAGTCTGCGCCTTCATTTAAAATGCTGGGAACGGAAGCCAGCGTTTCAGTATTATTAATGGTGGTTGATTTACCATATAATCCCTTGGCGGCAGGAAAAGGTGGTTTGTAACGAGGTTGACCTTTTTTGCCTTCAATAGATTCTAATAAAGCTGTTTCTTCACCGCAAATATAAGCTCCAGCTCCATAATGAGTATAAAGATCAATATCGATTTCCGAACCAAGTATATTTTTACCTAATAAACCAGCTTTATAAGCCTCTTTTAATGCGGATTCAAAGCGTTCAATCGGTTCGCTAAATTCGCCCCGAATGTAGTTATAACCAGCAGTTGCACCAATTGTATAACAAGCAATCGCCATGCCTTCAATAACAGCGTGAGGATTATAGCGTAAAATATCCCGATCTTTAAAAGTTCCAGGTTCGCCTTCATCTGAATTACAAGCTAAATACTTCTGTCCTGGCTTATCACGCCCTGGCAACATGAAACTCCACTTTAATCCCGCCGAAAAGCCTGCACCACCTCGTCCTCGTAATCCAGAGGCTTTTAGTTGATCAACAATTTCTTGGGGCGGTGTATTTTCAGATAATACCTTGCGTAAGGCGGAATAACCACCAGTACTTTCATAAACAGCTAAAGTCCATGAATTATCTAAATGAATATTTTTAAAACAAAGTTCATTTGCCATACATATTTCCTATTTATTTTTAACTGGTAAAATTGATGATAGGTTTATCCAAACTCATTTAAGACCTTTCAATTTTTTAACAGAAACTCATGAATAGTTCTGTTTAAACATATTGTTCCATTTTTTAAAAGTTCATTTATTTTTTACGAAAATGCAATATCCCCCAAGATAAATAGCCTTTATTTCCCGAATCAATCCAGTGATTAAGACCAATTTTCATACGATCAATATATTGTTGTGAACAAGTTTTTAGTAGCTCATCATAACAATTTTCCAGTTCTGTTAGAACATGACTATAGTGTTTAATAAGATTTTGCGTCATTTCAGTTATTTTAACGGTTTCAAATCCCAATTCATGCGCTGTTTGCGTATAAAAATCAATCGAACCCATTGAATCAAGTAGCAGCCTATCCAATACTGGTTGCAATACGCCTGGAGGACAATTATTACTTTGCATGGGGTCAGTGAATATGAACTCTCCGCCTGGCTTTAAAACCCGGTATATTTCTTTTATTACCTGCTGTCGATTACCACTATGTAAAATTGCATCTTGCGACCAAACAACGTCATAAGTTTGCTCTTTCATTGGCATGGCTTCAAAACTGTCTTCTATAATACTAATTTTGTTTTCTAATCCGTATTTTTGATTTAATTCACCAGTACGCTGATTTTGTACTTCGCTAATATTAAGACAATCAACTTGGCAACCATAAGTACTAGCCAAGTAACGTGCTGGACCACCATAACCTGAACCAACATCTAAAACTTGTGATTTATTATTCAATTTAAGCATATTGGCTATATTAATCACCGTGCGATGACTAGCGTCGAAAATTGAATCTTCTTTTTTCTCATATAGCCCCACATGAATATCAGTTCCTCCCCAAATGGTCGCATAAAAATTATCGGCATCAGTACTATTATAATAAGAACGAGCGGTTTCCACTGGGACTGAATATTTTGAAGTCATAAAGTTAGTTTTGGTAGATTATAAGTATTAATGGTAAGTTATTTAATTGTAGCTATTATAAAAAATGTCTGATTACGTTTCCCTAATCAGACCTAAGACTATAGTTCATCAGAAAAATAACTTTAAAAAAAGCTAGGTCGTTAAATCACTAATCTGACGAATTTATATTTTTGAACGGCTATTATTACACTAAATACGCATTGGCATAACAATAAATTTACAATCGTCTTTATCTTCCTCTGTAATTAAGCAAGAACTGTTTTCATCAGAAAAGGCAAATTGTACCATCTTAGTAGAAACAACATTTAAGGCATCTAATATATAAATTCCATTAAACCCAATCTCTAATTCTTCACCGTCATATTCAATCTCTAATACCTCATTAGCTTCCTCTTGATAAGAATTTTTGGCATTAATATTGAGTACTTTGGGTGCAATAATTAAGCGAATACCTTTGTATTGCTCATTAGAAAGAATCGAAGCACGAGATAAAGCTTGTTTTAAATCTCTAGTTTCTGCTATAAAAATTTTATCTGGATTATTTGGCAGCACATTTTGCCAATCTGGAAATTCACCGTCAATTAATTTTGAGGTTAAAATCACGCCTCGGTTTAATTCAAATCTAATATGATTATCGTCAAATGAAACCGTAACTTCAGAATCGTTATCTAATAATAATTTAGATAATTCCAAAACTGCCTTGCGTGGAATAATTACTTTAGCTTCTTGCTCGCTGGCAAATTCATGTTGAGCGACCGCCATTCTATGACCATCTGTACCGACCAAGGTGATTTTATTATCGCTAATATCTAATAGCAATCCAGTTAAATAGTAGCGCACATCATTGGTTGCAATACAAAAGGAGGTTTTATAAAGTAAATTTTTTAAGTCGCTTTGGGAAATATTAAAAGTGGTCGGCTCATTTAATTCAGGTGTATTTGGAAAGTCATCGGCTGGCAAAGTTTGTAATTTAAATTTACTTTTACCAGCTTTCAACATCGCTTGATTTTCTTCAGTATTAATTTGAATATTGGTATTTTCAGGGAGCGATTTACAAATATCAAAAAATTTACGGGCTGGAATCGTTATTTCACCTTCATTATCAGCACTCAATGCGTCAGGAGCTAATGGTAATCGGCAGACAATTTCTACTTCCGCATCGGTTGCGGTTAAGCTAAGTTCATTATCCTTAACCGTAGTTAAGGTGTTAGCTAATACTGGTAAAGTTTGCCGTTGTTCGACAACTCCAATAATCATTTTTAACGGTGTTAGTAATTCTTTTTTTGGAATTTCAAAATACATGGGTAATTTTTAATATATCTTATATTAGGTCAAAAAAGAGTTTTTTTAATAATGATTATTTTACTAAAAAAATTAGTTCTTTTATTTTATATTTTTGAGTTGTAATATTAAGTGTTATAAGTTGTCAAAAAGTAGCTTAAACAATTTTTAAATGGGTAAAAGAATTTTAAAAATTATACTATAAATAAAATTTAATAGCAAATTAGAAATTGTATTTATAGTTTTAGCAAATTAAATTTTGATTAATTTTATTAAAAATATTCTTAAAATAATAAAAACACTTATAAATCATATATTTATTTAAACAAATAATGATTTTGAACTATATAAATAACATATAATAATTGACGGGTGAAAAAAAACAGCTAATACTTTTAATATAAATTTAAAATTTCATTACTGTAAAATTTATAATCTTTCGTAAAAATTAATTAATTATTTAAAATTTAATCTTTAAGAAGTTATTTATTTTTGGTTATAAAAAAAAGGAGAATATAAATAATGACAATGCAAACCAAAAAACGATCCATATTGCTAAATATTCAGCAAAAATCATCTAAAAATATTGTGGATAATCCACTGTTGAAAGAGGAAAATTCTCGTCTAAAAACTGATGTTAAAAGGTTAAGAATTGAAAAATCTGAGTTGAAAAAAGTAGTTTCACACTTAAAAATAGAAAATTTGCAATTGCAAGATCAATCATTTAGGTTAAAAGAAGAACTTGCTTATTTAAAAGATGAAGTAGAAGAACAGAGAGAAATAACAGAATTGAAAGACATTGAACTAGCTGATAATACAGCAATGTATCAAATCTTAGAGGAAGCACATTTACGAACCCCAGCTCTTTTTGAAGAAAGTTAATTATTTCGTTTTGCCAATTTATATTGGACAAAATTTATTTTATATTGAAATCAATAAATTACAAGCGATTAATTGGAGTAAATAATTATAAAAAATAAAAAAGCTACTTAGCAAAGTTGAATTATTAAAAAATATATTCTAGTATATGTTATAATATATTATTAATTTAAAAAATTTGTAATAAAGGAGAGAATATGCCAATTTCTGAGCATATAAAAAAACAATTCATGGAGTTCATCTCATTACAAGCCTTTGATGATCAATATATTGATCGTGAGGAAGAAAAACGTATTCTTGAAGTAGGCGTAAAAAATGGTATGAGTGTTGATGAGGGTTTGATTCTTATTCGTCAAGTAGCATCTGAAAAAAATTTAGTAATTGAAAGAGATGCTGAAGAAAGAGCAAAAGAAGCCCTTGAACAAGCAGCTAGTGATGGCAAAGTAACTAAAAAAGAATTCAATGAAATATTAGCTTTGCTTAAAAAAGCAACTAAAGATAGAATTACTGAGCCAAAAATGAAAAAGCGAATGAAAAAAATGATGGAAGATAATGGCTGGAAAGCTAAAGAAGGTGGTTTAATCGGTTCAAAGTGGTATTCTGAAATTTAAACGTTATTTTTTACTCAATTAAGGAGCATTATTTTATGGTAACTGAAGACATTAAAAAATCATTTGTGGATTTTGTTATGTTACAAGTTTTTGATGATCAATATATTGATCGGGCTGAAGAAAAGAAAATCCTTGCAGAAGGGATAAAAAAAGGCATGAGTGTCGATGAAGGTTTGGCAACTATGCGGCAAGTAGCTCAAGATAAAGGTTTTGTGCTTGAAAGAGATGCTGAAGATCGTGCCAAAGATACTCTCGAAGCCTTTGCAAATAACGATGGCAAAGTGGATAAAAAAGAATTTACTGATGCAATTGCCATCCTAAAAAAACATAGCAAAGGAAAAATTCCTGAGCATGAAATGAAAAAACGCTTGAAAAATATGATGGAAGAAAATGGTTGGAAAGCTAAAGAAGGTGGTTTATTTGGCTCAAAATGGTATTCCGCTATTTAAATAAGTAAGTCAAAATTATGGGGGGGGTAAATTGGTATGAAACCCTCACCTTTAGGAATAATTTTTAGCGGTTCTTTAAAGCCCATACTTTATTAGGTTAGCTGGTTGTTCACTGGATAACCTATTTCAACTAGCAGCTCAGTTATTTTTCCCCAAGTAGCGGGTGGTTCATTCCATTCAATAGTTACTGTTTTATCCTCTTTGCTTGCTTTTACGGTAACAATTCCTTCTAAATCAGCCAATTCTTGTTCGATTGTATTAGTGCAATGTCCGCAATTTATGTTAGAAATATTCGCAGTTTTATTCGGCATAGTTTGTTTTCCTGTTAATTTATAGAATATGATTAATATTGGTTTCGATGAATGTGATTACTTTATTAATATTTGTTGGAGTTGTAGGTAAATTGACTATATGTTGAGCGATAAAAGTAGCCACTGGAAATGATTTTTTATCAAATTGCCAAGCAGTTAAATCTCCAATAACAGGATGTAACGGAGAAATAAACCAATCACCAAGTTCGATTCGATTCTTTTCGGCTAATTTTAAAAATGAATCCCTATCCTTGACTAAAATTGGATATTTCAAAAATCCATGGTTGTCAAATAAATTCTGATTAACATAAATTTTACCAAGTTTTTGCAACAAATTACTATAAATTTTAGCATTTTGTTTACGAACTTGCATTAATTTAGTTAAATTTTTTAAATTACGTAGTCCTTCTTTAGCTTGAGCAGAACTGAAGTCTTTAAAAAAATTATTTGGCATTTTAGTGGAAGAGATTTCACCACCACTGGATGAACCTATAACTAGATTATATTTACTTAATAACCGGTATAATTTTACCAATGTCCAATAGCTGAAATCATTGATTATATATCGCTTTACAAAATATAAGGCTTTTAAACTTAAACCATCTTTCAAGCTAGGCAAATATTTTTTTGGTTCTAATTGGGCTAAATTGGCAACGATTTTTGCTGATTTAGTGATAGCAAAACCACCAATTCCAGTTGAAAATGGTTTATTCCACTGTGTAGAAAAAAAAGCTGCATCACAAAATTGCCCATTAGGCTTTCCCCGATAAAAACCACCAAAACCATGCGTGCAATCTTCAATTGTGTGCAAATTATAACGTTTAGCAATATTTATTAAAGCTCCTAAATCAGAAGATAAACCGTAGGTATTTTGGCAAATAATAACTTTGGTTTTATCCGTAATCGCTGCTTCCACTTTAGTTATATCCATATTGTATGTAGATTCACAAATATCAACATAAACTGGATTAGCTCCTAAATAAATAATGGCATTTGGAACCACTACACAAGTGTAAGCAGGAAGGATAATTTCATCGTTTGGTTTAATCCCCATCGCTTTTAATATCGCATATAACGCTACCCGCCCTTTCCAATAGAGGAAAATGTTATTTTGCTTATAATCTATGTATTGGGCTATTTGATCTTTAAATTGATTTTTTTTCATTAATAAATTTGTTATTTAACTTATTCAATTTTTCAGGTTTTTACCGCCTGTTTGGTCTTAAAATTTAGCTCGTTTTAACTCATCTTTTTCAAGCAGAACTATATTTCCAAGACGATCTCAGCTATGTTTGTTAATATCTTTACCAAAATATTCATACCAAGCTTTGTTCAGGAATACCAATTATTTTGATACCATTATAGAATAAAGTAGTGGTAAACTTGTCAAATATTTGATACTTAACGAATTTTTATGAAAAAACACTACATTATTCAGGACTAGCAAAATTTTTAACCCATATTTGCAATTCGCTGACAATATTCTTTACTCCAATCAAAAAATACACTTTCTTCCATTGGATCAGCATATAAATAACCCTGAACAAAATCGCAACCATGATCACGCAAAAAATCACGTTGTTCAGCAGTTTTAACTCCTTTAGCCGTAACGGTTAAACCCAACGCATGTGCCATATCAATAGTTGACACCGTAATTGCAGCATCTTCAGGAGAGGAAGTAATATTTTCAATAAAGGAATGGTCAATTTTGATGCCATTAATGGGAAAACGCCTTAAATAATCTAAAAAACTATGTTCGCTACCAAAATTATCAATGGTCATAAGCACACCCATTTCTTTAAAGGTGTTGAAGGTTTTAGTAACTAAATTGGTGTCCTGTAAAGATAAATTTCGGGTTAATTCTAATTCTAAATTTTGGGGAGATAATTTAGCATTTTCAATAGCTTGTCTAACTATTTCAATCAATTGTTGATTACGAAATTGGTGTATAGATAAATTAACGCTAATACGTTTAATTGGTAGTTTGGCATCTATACATTTTCTCAATTGTTGGCAAGCGTTATTTAATATTTTTGCTTCCAATTTAATAATTGCATCAGTATCTTCTAAAGCTGGTAAAAAATCATCGGGTAACAAAAAATAATTTTGAGAATATTGAAAACGAATTGAGATTTCTATAGCAACTATTTCTTGAGAATATAAGTCAATTTGAGGTTGATAAAATAAAAGGAAATCGTTTCTTTTTATTGATTGGTTAATGCTGGTTTCTTTTTGGAAATGAAAAATAGCTTGTTCACGCATACGACGACTAAAGACAATATGGCAATTTTTACAATGGGCTTTTGCATTATTCATTGCGATATTTGCATCACATAATAAATCGGTTGCTTCTTTTTGGCTTGTATAATAGGCAATGCCAATGCTGGCTAAAATAATTATTTCATAATCGCCAATTATAATAGGTTTGGTTAAAATTTTAGTAATAGTTGCCGCCAAATAGGTTGCAACAGCTAAATTTTCCATATTTTCCAACAGAATCATAAACTCGTTGCCAGAATGCGCTAGTACATTGTTGTCAACTTTTATACAATCTTGTAATCGTTCTGCAACCGCCATTAATAACCAATCGCCCATATCATGTCCTAAACCAGCATTAATTGTTTTAATTCTATCTAAGTCAAGATATAAAACTGCAATTCGATAATTTTTCTGTTTTTTGGCGCATTGTATGGCTTTATCCACCATATCGGTAAATAAATAGCGGTTGGGTAATCCAGTTAAACGGCTGTAGATAGAAGTGGAAGTTAATTGTTGCTTTAAATCTTGACATTCATAAGAATTTTGTCCTTCAATTAAAATATTAATAACTTCTGCTTTTTTATTACTGATAGGAGTTAATTGAACATGTACACTAGATATTTCACCATTGTTCTGTTGAATTTCAATTTCACAATAGGCAATATTATTTTGGACGGCACTAATAAATGCGGCTTTAATTTGATTTTGGTTTTTAGGTGAATAAGCTAATGCTGGAATTTCCCAAAATATTTGTTCTGCTATTGCTTCATGTTTTGTTCCCATTATATTTAATGCAATTGGATTAGCTTCTTGTAAAATACCTGTAGTACTGATTAGCACCATAAAACCAATTGAGTTATTAAATATATTTTGGAAAGTTTTTTCTTGTTTATTTAAGTTAATTGTTTTAGATAAGTATTGAATAGTACGTTCTAAAATAAAAAAATTTAATTTTTCTATTGGCAGAATTTCAATATATGTTCTATTTGTTAATATCGAACTAATATCTTCCGAATTTTTAATAACTAAAACTATTGGCACTAACCTATATTCTGATAAATCAGTTATAAATTGTGCTTGCTGTCTATCATCTGAATTGTAGCTAATCAAGTAAACATTATAAAAATCTTGCTTAATTTGTTGCAAAGCAGCTTCATAATTAGGTGCCCATTGAATATGTAATTTAGTAGTTTGATCATCAATTAAACGATAAATTTTTACATAATCTTGGGCATTTTCTTCTATTAGCAAAATGCGCATATTAATTATTTATAAACTTTTTTTCCAAATTTATTAAAGAATATCAGTTTTATGAAGTCAATAATTGTTGTCTAACATAAGTTCTAAATTCTCGCATCGTTTTGTTTCTGCCAATGGCTTTGCTTTTTTGTAAATATTCAGGAATCATAGAAACTACTGGAATTTTAGGAAAATGAACACTTGTATTTGATAAGCTATAATGACCTTCTTGAAGCACACTAATTTCTAATTGTTGACCATCATATCGCCAAAGTTCCTTCACCCCCAATGCTTCATAGTTATCAAAATGTGTTCGCGAACTAATATCAATTTCAATAGCTAAGTCTGGTGGTGGATCGATGGTTAAATCGATTCTGTCTTTACCTCTAACTAGTGCTTCATTTTTAATATAAAAGCATTCATCAGCTTCAACACCTTGTTTCATCTTTTCATTTTTAAATGTGGTTGAACCTAAAGCCCAAAAATCAACGTCCATTTCTTCAAGCATAATTTCAACTAAATTACTAATAATTTTTTTCCCAAATTCATGAATTGCGAGTGGTGACATAAATTCTAACATTCCTTTACTATAAGAAATTCTGGTTGCACGTTTTTCTCCTAAATTGTCTAAAATTTTTTCAAACATAGACCAATTAACATCTTTTAAAAGTAAATTTTGTCCAGGTTTTATAATAATTTGTTCAAAGGCTAACTGCATATTTCTATCTCCTAATAATTACGACAATTTTACATCAAGACCGAGTATGTCCATCACCAAATACAACAAATTTTTGTGAAGTCAAACCCTCTAAACCCACCGGACCGCGTGCATGAAATTTATCAGTGCTAATTCCAATTTCCGCCCCTAGACCATATTCAAAGCCATCGGCAAAGCGCGTAGAAGCATTCACCATTACCGAACTCGAATCCACTTCGGTTAAAAATTGTCTTGCGCATGTCCAATTCTCCGTGATAATGCTATCCGTATGTTGCGAACTATATTGATTAATATGCTCAATAGCCGCTTTGACATTTTCTACAATTTTAATTGATAAAATAGGAGCTAAATATTCCGTTTCCCAATCTTCTTCAGTTGCCGCTTTCATATTTGGAAATAAAGCTTG
>JAGLFE010000421.1 GCA_023144675.1 Thiomargarita sp.
GTTTTTTGAGACCAACTTTGTTCAGGACTACCAACAAAAGATATAGATTTTAATAATTAGCAATTTAATTATAAATTAACAATTCTAATTAGAAATAAAAATCACTTCTTATTAAGATATTTGTAATATAATTAGATTTAGAATATAAAATTAATTTGTAAATTAAATATTATTATTGTATAATAAAACACAAGTTTTAAAAAGATTAGGAAGATTTTAAATAAAAAATGTTGATTCAACGCCTGACTATTATTGGTGTAGGTTTAATTGGTGGTTCTTTAGCTAGAATTCTTAAACAAACAGGTTCATGTAAAGAAATAGTTGGTTGTGGTCGTAATGAAGCAAATTTGCAAAAAGCAATTGAGCTTGGTGTTATTGATCGTTATGAGTTAAATCCAGCTACAGCAGTTAAAGAGGCTGATATTGTTGTTATTGCCGTACCACTAGGTTATATAGCAGAAATATTTACCGCAATTCAGGACTCTTTATCACCTACAGCAATTATTACTGATGTTGGGAGTGCTAAAGCTTGTGTAATTGCAGATGCAAGACAATATTTACCTCAACATTTGCCACGCTTTGTACCAGGGCATCCTATTGCAGGTACAGAAAAAACTGGAGTTGAAGCTTCATTTGCTGAATTATTTAAAAAACATCGAGTTATTCTGACTCCATTAGCGGAAACAGAACCATCAGCTTGTGAAACAATTACTTCCTTATGGCTTAAAACTGGAGCTGAGGTGGTAAATATGTCAGTTGCCCATCATGATGAAGTATTAGCGGCAACCAGTCATTTACCTCATTTATTAGCTTATAACTTAGTTGATACTTTGGCAAAAATGGAAGACCGCGTAGAAATTTTTCGCTTTGCCGCTGGTGGATTCGGAGATTTTACTCGTATTGCTTCAAGTAATCCTCGTATGTGGCATGATATATGTCTTGCTAACAAAGATGCCCTGCTAGAAGCGTTAACACAATTTAATCTGAATCTGAGTCAATTAACTGAAGCTATTGCTAAAAATGATAGTCAATACATTGAAGCACTTTTTACACGGGCTAAAACTGCTCGTGATAAATTTATTTGAGAATAGCCTATTAATGTAGTTTAAGTTAAGCCGAATTTTCATATAAAAAATAGAACTTCACGAAAAGAATTAAATAATGGAAACTTTTTCTACACAAAAATTTATTGTTAATCCAGGTGGCAAGATAGAAGGTACATTACGTGTACCAGGAGATAAATCTATTTCCCATCGTGCAGTAATGCTAGGTGCATTAGCGAAAGGTATTACGCAAATAAATGGTTTTTTAGAAGCAGATGATACCAATGCAACCTTAGAAGCTTTTAAACAAATGGGTGTTCCTATTGAAGGTCCAACTAGTGGACAAATAACAGTACATGGAGTAGGTTTACATGGTTTACAACCACCTGCTAGTCCATTATATTTAGGCAATTCTGGTACCGCAATGCGCTTATTATCAGGTATTATGGCTGGTCAAACTTTTTCAGTAGAAATGGGCGGCGATGAATCATTATCACGTCGTCCAATGGCTAGAATTACAGAACCATTAAATGCAATGGGTGCTTATGTTTTAGCGTCTGAAAGTGAAACTCCGCCCTTGATTATTTTAGATAAGCAACGTTTACAAGGAATAAACTATACTTTACCAACAGCCAGTGCGCAGGTAAAATCTTGTTTATTATTAGCTGGTTTATATGCCAATGGAACTACTTGTATCACCGAACCAGCCCCAACTCGTGATCATACTGAACGTTTGTTACATGGATTTGGCTATCCTATTAAGCGAGAAGGAAGAAAAGTATGCTTACAAGGTGGAGGTAAATTACAAGGAATTTCTATTGATGTACCTGCCGATATTTCTTCTGCGGCTTTCTTTATTGTTGGAGCCATTATTGCCGAAAATGCGGATTTATTACTAAATCATGTAGGTATTAATCCCACCCGTATTGGAATAATCAATATTTTAAGACAAATGGGAGCTAGTATTACCTTACATAATCAGCGTAATATTGGTGGTGAGCCAGTGGCTGATATTCATGTACGTTCTAGCACTTTAAAAGGTATTAAAATTCCTAAAGAACAAGTTCCTTTAGCAATTGATGAATTTCCTATTATTATGGTTGCGGCAGCCTGTGCTAAGGGAGAAACTGTACTAACTGGTGCTGAAGAATTACGATTTAAGGAAAGTGATCGAATTAAATCAATGGCAGATGGTTTAAAAGCTATTGGGGTAAAAGCTGTTGCAACCACAGATGGAATGACAATTCAAGGTGGTAAAATACAAGGTGGCGTAGTGAATAGTCATGGTGATCATCGAGTGGCAATGGCTTTTACTATGGCTGCTTTGCGTTCTAAAAATGCTATTACTATTGAAGATTGTTCTAATGTAACCAGCTCATTTCCGAACTTTGTTAATTTAGCCCAAATGGTGGGTATTGATATAAAATTAGTTAATCAGTTATAGAAATTATCGTGCAAAAATCAGACAATTTTATTGGAGAATAAATATGCCAATTTATGAATATGAACATTTGGAAGAATTTTGCATTCAAGGTAAAATATTTGAAATTAAACAATCTATCCACGATAAAACATTGGTCAAATGTCCTTATTGTCAAGAAGCCGTGCGTAAACGTATTTCTTTGGTTGGTTTAAGTATTCCAAAAATGAATAGTGAAATTCGTGATCTTGGATTTACCAAGTTAGTAAAAAGGGATAAGGGCGTTTATGAAAATGTAACGCAACGTCATGGTGAAAGCCGTTATATGGAAGCTGGTAAGCCAGAAACCGTCCCTCATATCTCTAAAATAATTAGTGATTAATCTCATGGAAAATATTCCAGTTATTACTATAGATGGTCCTAGTGGCGTTGGCAAAGGCACAGTTAGTTTAAAATTAGCCCAACATTTAGAATGGCATGTTTTAGACAGTGGAGCTATTTATAGAGTTTTAGCTTTCGCTGCTGATAATACCAATCTTGCAATGAAAGATGAAGTTGCTTTAGTTAAATTAGCCAATAATTTAGATTTTAGTTTTGAAACCTCGTTTGATGCTATAAAGACTGTTTTAGATGGAAAAGAAATAACTGCGGATTTACGTAAAGAAGCTTGTGGACGTGCAGCTTCAAAACTGGCAGTGTTACCTAAAGTACGATTAGCATTATTAGAACGCCAACGTATTTTTCGTCAATCTCCAGGATTGGTTGCAGATGGAAGAGATATGGGAACTATTGTATTTCCAAACGCTAGTTTAAAAATTTTTTTAACCGCCAGTTGCGAAGAACGTGCTAATAGACGTTATAAACAGTTGATAAATGGAAACTTAAATATCAAACTACCTGAAATACTTACGGATATAATCCAACGTGATAAAAGGGATAAAAGTCGTAAGGCTGCTCCTTTAATTGCTGCTGAAGATGCTTATATTATTGATACGACTGCTTTATCTATTGAAGCTGTGGTGCAACAAATTTTAGCAAAAATTACATTTAATACCGCTATTTCTACTTAAAAATTGGGTAGTCCTAAAATAGGTAGT
>JAGLFE010000422.1 GCA_023144675.1 Thiomargarita sp.
TACCTATTTTAGGACTACCAAATATATCAACCAAACAAGCAATTTAACATAGCATAAGCCGACTTTTCTGGATAAAAATGATTTATATCTTGAATTGCTCGTCCAGCTAATTTAATTCTCAATTTATCATCAATGATTAAAGTTTTAAGATTGCCATAGCAGGTCTCAAAAGAAGTGGTTTCTATCAATAAGGCATTCTTTTCATGCACAGCAAAACTATTCGCTCCCCCAATATTAGGCACTATAACTGCTACTCCACAAGCCATCGCCTCCATCGCAGTTAAACCCATCGCTTGAAAATTTGAGAAATCCACAAAAATATCAACTTCATTAAACAATTTAGCAACCTGTGTTGAATTGCACTCGCCTAAATTTTTATAAGCAAAATCGCTAGGTAAATCTATAAATTTAGCATCATCGCTTTCCGTGCCAAATAAAATAATTTCTACTTTAAGCTCGAATTCTTGATAAATTTTTTGTAATACTTGCATGGTGCGTTTTGCGCTTCTTCGACTACTAGAAGGGCGAATCATAGCACTAATTTTTAGTTTTTTTAAATTTTGGGAACGTTCCGAACGTAACATAAATAAATCATTATTATAACTGGCACCAATTAATGTACAAGGCAACTTAATTAGCTCTTCAACTTCTTGCTGATTCCATAAAGTTTTAGTAAATAATTTCATATTCGGAATTAGCAAATAAGACAGCCAAGCTTCACGAAATTCAGTTTTGTAACGAAAATAGTAAGAAGCAAAGCGTCTTCTCAACCAAATTGATTGCCAAAATAGTTTAAAATAAGTGGGTTTTTCAACATGAAAATAAGGTTCAAAGTCCTGCACATAATAAGCTATAACTGGTGGATTTGGTTGATTAGCTAAGGGAGCAATCCACTCGACTGATTGATTGGCAGTGGCAATAACAGCATCAAAACCTTGACCAGCTAGTGGAATATCAAACTCGCTAACCACATAAATAACTGGTACTTCTAATGCTGGATAACAGTTTTCAAAACCAATTTGATGGTGGGAAAAATTAATAATATGAACATCAATGCCCATTTTTAACAAAGCTTGTGCTTCATTCACCACAATATTGGCACCACCTCCAGCTATCATTACTGGTAATACATAAGCTAACTTTTTGCCTCGCCAATTATATTGCGCTTGACTGACTAAATTACAACGTTCCAGTAGCAATTTAGCCCGAATACGAATAGTTTGTAATACTAAACTGTTTCTACAAAAGTCCATTCCCTCATCAAAAATACTTTGCCCATACTTAGACGTTAAAGTTTTATAGGCTTTAGCTGCTAGTTGTTTACGACGACTATTTGAATAACTCTTCGATTGGGCATGGTAAATATAAACATCATCGGCAACCGCTAGTTCCCAACCCTGTTGACGCGCTCGAATACAATAATCATTTTCTTCACCATAACCCTCTGCAAAAGCTTGTTCATCAAAATAGCCTATTTGCTCAATTACTGCCCGTTTGATTAATAAACAAAAGCCATTCAAGAAAGGTAAGCGTGGATATAAACGAGCTGAATAAGTGGCAATGCGATTTGCCATTTGATTAGTAGTTATATCATCAGGTAGTGGATTAGTTGCCCAATCTCCTTGAGATTCAAATTCAGGCACTGATTGCCAAGAAGCGGTATTGCTTAAAGGTCCAACTATGCCAATTTTATCATCTGATTTGGCACCAGCAATCAATCGTTCTAGCCAGTTTGGGGCAACAATGGTATCGCTATTGATTAATAGC
>JAGLFE010000423.1 GCA_023144675.1 Thiomargarita sp.
TCTTCTTCTAATCGCTTTTTTTTCTCTTCTTCTAATTGCTTTAATTTTTGCCCAGTAACAAAATACTGCTTGTCTGCCGTTTCAAAGCCCGCTTTTATGGCTTTTGCTCCGTTATCCAAACCAAATACCAAATAAGGTATCAACAAGGCTTGTTCCCAATTTGACCAACAAATTTTTGCCTCTTTGGGTTCAATTGACAAGCTTGCATTTTCAATAGCATAATTTACATTTGGCATCACTTCCTCAGCTATTAGATTGAATGCCAGCAACTCTTCATCGGCATTATAATCTAATAACTCTAATTTTAGTTGTGCGGGTGGTACATCGAATTGCTTGTTTAATAAAATATCACGTTGTTGTTGTAAAACCGCCAAGTCTTGTAAACGCGCTTTTTGTAACTGCTTATCTAATTTTTCCTGTTCTTGCTGCCAAGAAGCCTTAATTTTTTCCTGTTGCGCGGCATATTCAGCTTTTTCCCGTTTAAGCCGCTGCTCATAATCTACCGTTCTTTCAAACCGATCTTTTGGAGCCGATTTCAACTTAACCAATTTAGCCAAAGCCTCCTGTAAAGCTTGTTTAATTTTCTGTTGCTGTGCTGCTTGCTCTTTTGCATAATCGGTTTCAATTTTATTAATTAACGCCTCAACTTGCTGTAATTCTTCCATAGCCGCTTGCAATTGTAACGGCGCATCACCACCGCGTTGCCGTTTATGCTCAACCAATTTCCGCATTTCAGCCAAGCGTTCTTCAGCTCGAACATTAATTTCTGCCTGCTCAAGTTTAGCCTCTTGCAAAGATTCATCATAGACCTTCTGCCGTGCAGATTCAGCCTTAACTTGCCTTTGTTTAGCTTCCACCTCTTGCGCTTTTGCCAACTTCTGCCGTGCTAAATCCCGTTGTTTAGCTGCTTCATTACTTTCTATCGCTTCAGCTTCTTGCGTCTGCAAATCAGCAAGTTGTTTATTTAACGCCATCAACTCATCCTGTAAACCATCCCCAGCCTTAGTTGGCAACATCTCCAATAAAGCCATCGCATTCGCTGGTCGTTGCTGACGAGACTTAGTCAAACAAACAGATACCGCATTTTGCAAAGCTTTCGGCACATTCTGTTGTTGCAATTTCTTTTCCCAATCAAACTCCGGAATATCCAAAGTTTGCACCAACATTTGCCACAATAATACGCCCAAAGCATAGGTATCATCCGACGAATGCGCTTTTTTACCGCGACGCTGCTCCGGCGACATATAACCTACACTACCAAAACCCTGCGTAGTATATTGAGTACGCGTCAACAATTCCTTTTCTGCCAAAACCTTACCAATGCCAAAATCAGTTATTTTCGGAGTACCATCCGCGGTTAATAAAATATTGGCTGGCTTCAAATCCCGATGCACAATCCCAATCTGATGCACGGCACCCACCCCAGCCACAATCTGCCGAAACAAACTCAAACTTTCCTGCCACGACAAGGGCGTAGCCCGCAGCAAAGATTCCAAAGTACCGCCTTCCACAAACTCAAACAACAACCAATACGGCGACTGTTTCAAATTCATTGAGGTTAAATGCACTATATTAGTATGACGAGGCAATTTTTCATGCACATCAAACAACATTTCAGCCTCATTGCTTAAAATTTTCTCATTAATTTCACCTAGAAAAAACTTAATCGCATAGCGCAAGCGTTCATGCCGTACCTCCCAAACCTCGCCAAATCCACCAGTTCCTAACAATTCGCCCAACTGCCAACCGGCTAAACCATGCGGAACTGGATCATTAGTTTGAAAACGAGGTCGTCGCGCCGGAAATAAGGAACGATAAAATTCTTCCTGATCAAATGAGTCGGTTTCATCCGTTATCGGCAATACAGTTTGTAAATTCGTACCATGTTGCCGCGCTTGCTGTAAAGTGGCTTGCGTGCGTTCCTTAATCGTGGCTGGCATAAACATCAACAAATCCCGAATAGCTTCGGCTTGTTCCTCCTCAACAACAATACCCTGAGTCCGTTGCTCACTAATAAAATTATTGGCAATCGTCCGCGCCTCGCCCGGCAAAATAGCACCAGCCTGCTCCAACTGTTCTAATCGTTCCCCAAATCCAGCTTTGCGCTGCTCATCACGAAAAATATCAAACCAACCTTGCCCCATTTCTACTGCCATTCCAATCCCAGGAATTTCTTTTAAGCCGACAAATAAAGCATGCGCAGCACAACGCAAAAATAGTTTACCTTTATCTAATTTTGACATATCTTGTCTCCTAATTTATGAGTTTATTTATATTATACCACACAGGAAATAATTGGAAATAATTGGGG
>JAGLFE010000424.1 GCA_023144675.1 Thiomargarita sp.
AAAACCAATAGTCCAGTTCAACAAGGTGTTATTTCCATGTTGGAAACCTTTATTGATACCATTATTGTTTGTAGCATTACGGGGTTGGTGATTATTATTTCAGGAGCTTGGACTACAGGAGAAACAGGTGCTTCTTTATCTTCTGTGGCTTTTGAGCAAA
Source organism: Thiomargarita sp. (assembly GCA_023144675.1). Classification (GTDB taxonomy): domain Bacteria; phylum Pseudomonadota; class Gammaproteobacteria; order Beggiatoales; family Beggiatoaceae; genus JAGLFE01. Next base: position 161 of record JAGLFE010000424.1, read on the forward strand.
GTTTGCCGAATTTTGGTGGCTATATTGTGGCTTTTGGATCGGCTATTTTTGCTTTTACGACTCTATTAGGATGGAGTTTTTATGGGGAAAAATGTGTAGAATATTTGTTTGGTTTCAAGGCGATTATTCCATTCAAAATTTTATGGGTTGCAGTTATTCCCATTGGTGCTATCAGCGAGCTAAATTTAATTTGGTTAATTGCGGATACTTTAAACGCATTGATGGCAATTCCTAACTTGATAGCCCTGCTATTATTAAGTCCAGTTGTATTTAAATTGACGCAGGATTATTTTAACAATACTTCAGTGTCAAATTCAAAAAACTAAGGTAGAAAAGGCTTGATTTTATAGTATCATACTGAGATTTATACTTAGAAAAACTGTCCAAACTATTGTTCTAATATGTCCATGAGAATCCTTTTTTGAATTTGATAATTTTGTTTGGGTAATTCTATTATCTCACCAGTTGGGATTCTAACTTTTATTTTATTGGATTATTTAAAACCATCCTAACTATCCCCTGCCAAACCTTTTCTAAACGCTGAATTGAAACTGGATAAGCCGTTTTCAACTCAGGAGCAAATAAAGAAACCCGTAATTCTTCTAACATCCAACGAAATTCTATTAATTGCGAATTTGTTATTGATTTATTTTGATAGTCCCAATATTGAGTCCATAATGGTTTAATTTGTTTAGCCTTTTTTGCATCTTTTTGCGGGTCATATTCCAAACGATTTAAACGAATGGTAACCGCCTTCAAATAACGTGGAATTTGTTTTAACCTATCCAAAGGCAAATCTTTTATAAAACCAGCATAAATCAAACATTTTAAATGCTGTTTAATTTCTGGAATTGCCATATTTTGTCGAGAAAATTTACGCAATTGCTGATTCAAAAGATGATATTCTGCTAAAATTGGGGCTAAATATTTTGCATATTCATAAGCCATCGGCATTAAACTTTGTTTGCCAATAGTTAAACGTTGTTCAAATTCTAATTGCTTAGTCGGCAAGGGTTGCATTAAAAATACCGTATCAACAATTGCGGTCAACATATCTTGCTTCAATTGATCACAATGTTGCCCAATCTTCATATATTGTAAACACAATTCGGAATCAATCGGCATTTGTTTGTGCAACTTTTTAGTCGGTAAAGCCAGTAGAAATAAACGTCTTAGTCCCTGATAAAAATATTGTTGTGCCATTTTGGGATTATCAATGATACGTAATGATACATGGGTATTTTCATCAATCAAAGTTGGAAAAGCCGGTACGGTTATACCCTCGTGTTTAAGCGTAACTTGGGTGGGTAAATCTCCAAAATCCCAAACAGTAATATTTTCCCGTTCCAAACCACTTTTTTCCGCAACCACCTGTTGAGAAGTACTACTGGCATGATTGCCCCAGTTTTGCTGCAATTCAAGCAAATTACGCCCTATGGCTAATATTTTTTTCGATGAATCCATTAAACGAAAATTCATTAATAAATAAGCTTCTAATTTTTCAGGTTGCCAAATATTATCAGGCAATGGATGTCCAATACGCCGATGACAATAGCGAGTTAAAGTAGCTAACAAAGTTTCTTGAGGATATTCCAAAAAATTTCCCGTTTCTCGAAACGTAACCAATGGTTTTTTAATAGTATCCAAAGCGTCCCGAGCTACATCAGGAACTGGAACTAAGGATTTACGTAAGTTCTTAGGCAAACCTCGTAATAAAGCTACAATTTTTTCCTCCAATAAACCTGGAATTAACCAAGCAAAAATTTCATCTTGTAACTGATTCAATAAAGTAATGGGAATATCTACCATTACGCCATCTTGTTTATGTCCAGGCTCAAAATGATAATGCAAAGTCAAAGTTGCACCATTAATTTCCAAATTATCAGGAAAGTCATTTAGGCTAACTTGATTTCCAGTTTCCTGCATTAAATCTTCCCGTTTTAAAAATAATAACTTGGAATCTGCTATTTGTTTTAACCAAGTTTCAAATTTTTTGCCGTTATAAATTTCAGCTGGAATCCGTGCGTGATAAAATTGATAAATTTGTTCTTCATTAACCAAAATATCCTGACGGCGGGATTTATGTTCCAGATTTTCAATTTCAATTAATAAATTTTTATTATGCTTAAAAAATGCTGAATTGCAATGATATACACCTTGAACTAGGGCATGACGAATAAAAATTTCACGGGATAAAATTGGATCAAGTGGACCATAATTAACTTTACGCTTGGCAACTAAAGTTAGACCATATAAAGTTACCGTTTCAAAAGCTCCAACTTGCGCTCGCTTCTTTTCCCAATGTGGTTCAAAATAATGGTGTTGGCACAATTTGCCTGCTATTTGTTCAATCCAATCAGGATTAATTTTAGCCACACAACGCGCATATAAACGGGTAGTTTCAACCAATTCGGCTGCCATTACCCATTTAGGTTGTTTTTTAAATAAACCTGAACCAGGAAATAGGTATAATTTACTATTGCGGGTTCCTAAATATTCATTGGTTGAAATAGTCTTTTTCTTAGCTGCAGTCGATTTTTTTTCAGGTTCAATTTTAACCGCAATATTTCCTAAAAGACCAGTTAATAAAGCGGCATGAATTTCATCATAACTGGATTCTTCTTGATTAACTTGCCAGCCAATTTCCCGCACTAAAGTATATAATTGTTTATGTATATCTTGCCATTCCCGCATTCTTGAATGAGATAAAAAATGTTCCCGACATAGTTTTCGCAACTTATTTTTAGATATATGTTTCGCTTGCTCCTGAAAAAAGTCCCAAATTTTTAAATAACTAAGAAAATCGGATTGTTCATCAATAAAAATTTTTTGGGCTACATCAGCGGCATTTTGAGCATCTAAAGGACGTTCACGTGGGTCTTGAATAGTTAAAGCACTGGCAATAATTAAAATTTCCCGCAAGCAAGTTTTTTGGGCTGCTAAAACCATACATCCTATCCGTGGATCAATCGGCCATTTAGCTAATTGGCGGCCAATTGGAGTTAATCTCCGTTCCTCATTAACCGCACCTAATTCTGCTAACAAGGTAAATCCATCATTAATCATCGATGGTGTTGGTGGATCAATAAACGGAAAATCTTGAATATCTCCCAAACGTAGGGATAACATTTGCAAAATAACTGCCGCTAGTGAAGTCCGCAAAATTTCAGGGTCAGTAAATTGGGGACTAGATTCATAATCTTCAACCGAATAAAGACGAATACAAATACCTGCGGCAATACGACCACAACGTCCTTTCCTTTGATCAGCACTGGAACGGGAAATTCTTTCAATCGGTAGTCGTTGCACTTTGCGCCGAATGCTATAACGACTAATACGGGCTAAACCAGAATCAATCACTGCTTTAATTCGGGGAACTGTTAAGGAAGTTTCTGCTACATTAGTGGCTAAAATGATGCGTTTTTGGTTACCTGGTATAAAAACTTGATTCTGTTCACTCGCTGACAAACGTGCATATAAAGGCAAGATTTCGGTGTTAAAAAGACGATGTTTATGTAGAGCTTTAGCAGTTTCTCGAATATCCCGTTCACTAGGCAAAAAGACTAAAATATCCGCTTGAAAATGCTGTAAATTTATTTCATCTACTGCATTTAATATGGCTTGTGTTAAATCTTGCTCGGTTTCATTTTCTTCAATTAACGGACGATAATGTAATTCAACTGGATAAGTTCGCCCCGACACTTCAATAATTGGTGCATTAGCAAAATGGGCTGAAAAACGTTTGGTATCAATAGTTGCGGAAGTTATAATCAGTTTTAAATCTGGGCGTTTTGGCAACAATTTTTTCAAATAACCCAATAAAAAGTCAATATTTAAACTACGTTCATGGGCTTCATCAAGAATCAAGGTATCGTAAGCTTCTAAAAAACGATCACTTTGAGTTTCAGCTAATAAAATCCCATCGGTCATCATTTTGATATAAGTTTGGGAACTTAAACGATCACTGAAGCGAACTTTGTAACCGACGGCTTGTCCCAATGGACTATCCAATTCACTGGCAATCCTAGCAGCAATAGTACGAGCGGCGATACGGCGAGGTTGAGTGCAACCAATTAAACCTGAAATTCCTCGTTCTAAAGTTAGGCAAATTTTGGGTAATTGGGTAGTTTTGCCACAACCAGTTTCGCCAGCAATAATAACTACTTGGTGTTTGGCAATCGTTTGAGCAATTTTTTCTCGTTGATTGCTAATTGGTAAATCATCTGGAAATTTTGGTTGCGGTAAATTGGCAAGACGTGTTTGTTTACGCTTTAGTGAATTTTCGATTTCTTTAAATAGATTTTCAAACTGTTTTATGTCAATTTTTTTATTATTTTTAAGCTGATTTTTTAAATTTACAATACGTTTTTTGAGTGGATATTGGTCACCACGCATAATATCATTGCAAATATTCGCAAGTATATCTAAGTCTTTGAAATTCATGTATTTTTACTGATAATGGATAGAAGCAGATTTATAATTTTGCTAAAATCTACCCTTTTCCATTTTTGAAATAGAAATTATTGAACAAGATATGGATTAAGAAACAAGGATTTTATAATTTTTATAAACTTGATATATTTTAAATATTTACTTAGTTTAATTATTTAGAAATTTATAAAATCCCGAGTAACAATAATTAGTTACTTCAAATTAGCAAGTAGAATATTGGCTTGTGAAATACAACCTCTACCAACCATCCAAACTACTTTATGTGAATTGCTAGGTAAACTTTCAGGTAATTTATACAAAATTAGTTTCTTAAAAAATGGTCCTGAGCCGTTATGATTCTTCAATTCTATAGTATAAGTATCATTGTAATAAACTGATAATTCTTTGTTTGGCCAATTCAGTTTAGTTTGATTTGCTGGCCATACAATTTTTACTTCATTACCAGTTTTCTGATGTTTTAGCGATAAAGTACTTGCTATAGCACTTTGCTGTTTTGGTCGCCATAAAATAATATGATTTATTGTGGGTGAAATGCAATAAGAACGTGTATTAGTATTAACATCGACTAACCATAAATCCATAGGTAATGATTGATATTTACTACGATTATTTTCTGTTATTAACAAACGAGATAATTCAGTTGCTAAAGAGATATTTTTATCCAAACCAGACTGCAATTTAGGCAATGTTGAAAGATTCTCATTTTTTTCAATTAGAAAGTCGGCTAAAGCCGTAATTAATTGTGGATAATTTTTATCTTGATTCAAAGTTGGTACAATTAATGTATCTTGATAAGAACCTTTTATTGTTTTTATCTCTCCATTGGAATATAACAAGGTCAATTCCGATAGTTCAGGTAAATTAATAATTTCTCCAATATTAACTAATTGTCCTACTTTTAAATCAGAATGAACATTAGCCTGAATAATAACAGCATTTTCAGCCGCTTGCCCCATAATGGTAATTGAATATATAAATATAATGCTTATAAATTTAAACATAATTAAACTCCAAAAAAAAAGAATTAGAAATTTTACATTTAATAACTAGCAAAGTTATTTTAATGAAAGTTTATATTTTATAGTATAATATAATTTATTCAAATAAGCTAATATTATTCTAAATTTAAATAAGGTTAATACTTATCATCAATCTAGTGATTATTCAATCGAATACGCTTGCTAAAAGATGAAAAATAAGATTTTTATGAATATTTTACAACCCCAAACGACTTTTAATGATTTGCCAATTTCGCTTAAATCTTGGCATAGCAGTCCTTTTGTGGTTGGTCCACCTATTACTGAACCACATCAATTTTTTGGGCGGGAATATATTTTAAAACGTGTTTTTGATGTGTGGAAATATACACCTTTACAACATATTGC
>JAGLFE010000425.1 GCA_023144675.1 Thiomargarita sp.
TTTTTTACATTCTCAGTTTTTAATGTAATATTTTCAAACTGTTTTTGTTCTTCAGTAATTCTAATCTTAGTTAATGGTGCAAGCGGTAAATTTAAAACCATCGCTATTTTTTTAGCAAAATTTTCTACTAATTGCCCTGATTTTGTTGGTGGAACAAATAATATTAAATCTAAATTATGATATTTAAGATGTTTTTCAAATGCTTGTATGGTTTGTTTTAATAAAATATCTGGGAAATCACCCCCATTTTCATATTTACATTTATAAATAATTTTACCAAAATTTGACATTCCATAATATGAAGCGGCAACACCATCGACAAGCCTTGATTTTTGCTTAATTTCTTCCATTAATTTATCAATAATATCTTTATCAATCGCATTTAAATTACGATAAATATCTTTGGTTATTTTTACATTATCAATAAAACCTTCAAATTTCTTGGCACTTAACAGTTTAAGCATATATTTTTTATTATTTTTGGTCTTTTTCGTAGCAACTTCTACAATTGGAAAAAGGTTATTTTGAAAATTTTGAATTTTCTCTTTATCACTATTACTGCTAACAAATTCGTTTACTTGAGCTAAACAATTATCACATATTTTACAATTATTTTTACTAAAATCACCTAAATAATTACATAAAAACAACATCTTACACTTATCTGTGTTAGCATATTCTATGATTTTGGCTAATTCTTTAAATTTATGCTGTCTTAAATTTTCAAAAGTCGTGGTATCAAGTTTTGGGGCATTATATTGATATTCATATTTTTTACTACGACCATACATAACCTCTCTAATAATTTTTTGGTCTAATAAATCGGCTTTAATCACTCGAACTTGGTTATTTTTAAGATTCGTAGCTCTGATTAATTCTCTTTCAGTGTAAGGTTCTTGTTGTAAAAATTCTATAATTTTGTGATAGTTAGCAATTGTGGGACGTGAATTATTTATAAAGCCAGTTGGCAAATCAATATCTTTAGGATTAAAAAGTAAAAATATTTCTGCTAATTCACCATCTCTACCAGCTCGACCGATTTCTTGATAATAATGAATTGGCGATTGTGGAATTTGAGTGTGGATAATAAATTGAATATCAGGTTTGTCAATACCCATACCTAAAGCATTGGTAGAAATTACTGCTTTATATTGGTTATTCATCCAAGCTTGTTCAATAATTTTTCTGTTATCAGCCTCAAGACCAGCATGATAATGAACAGTATTTAGTTGTTGAAATGTACACCATTTTGAAAACATTTCAGTATTATTTCTAGTACCAGTATAAATAATGCCATTGCCCTGAACACGACTTAAATAATTAGCCATCCATGCCATTTTATCTTCTTCATTATTTACCTGAATAACACTTAATTTTAAATTTTCACGCAATAAATTGCCACGAATGATCTCTATATCACCACCAATTTGGTTTTTTATATCCTGTGCTACTTCTATGGTAGCAGTTGCAGTTGTTGCTAAAACTGGAATATTGGCTGGCAATAATTTAGTTAGATTTATAATCCGTTTAAAAGCGGGTCTAAAATCATGTCCCCAAGATGATATACAATGAGCTTCATCAATAACTACAAAAGAAATATTAATTTGTTGTACAATTTCTTGCCATAAACTATTTTCTTGTCTTTCTGGAGCAATGTATAGAATTTTTAATTCATTTTTGATAGCCTGTTGAATTGCAGTATTATTTTCATTAAAAGTTTGTTCACTATTGATTGAACCAGCTTTGACCCCTATATTATTTAATACATTGATTTGATTTCTCATTAAGGCAATTAAAGGAGAAAAAATAATAGTTAAACCATTAAATTGAGTTGCTGGAAATTGAAAAGTTAATGATTTACCAAAACCAGTTTTTTCGATTAATAAAACTCTTTTGCCGTGTAAAATTCTTTCGATGGTTTGCCATTGATCATCAAAAAATTTTTTAAAACCAAAAGTTTGGTTTAATTTATATTCAGCTTCTTGTCTGTCCATTTTGTACTAATAATCAATATCCCAAAAGTTATAACTCTAAGTCTTGTTAGTAGAACATAATCTACATTTTTATAATTACCGTCTTCTTCTTGGTAATTTTTTCCGACCTTTTAACTTTTGCATAATACCAGAAATATTGCCATGTTTTCTTGAGGCTTGTTTGACTACTTTCTGCATTTGTAAAAACTGTTTTAGCAAGCGATTAATATCTTGGATTTTAGTACCTGAACCAGTTGCAATGCGGCGTTTACGAGAACCTTTGATAATAGTTGGAAAATGTCGTTCTTTTGGAGTCATTGAATTAATTATAGCCTCCATACGATTAATATCTTTATCATTGACCATAGCTTTAGCTTTATCTGGAACTTGATCAATACCTGGAATTTTATCAACTAAACTGGCAATGCCTCCCATATTACGCATTTGTATAATTTGCAAACGAAAATCTTCAAAATCAAAGCCTTTACCTTTCTTTAATTTACCCGCAAATTTTTCTGCCTGCTCTTTATCAACAGTACGTTCTGCTTCCTCAATTAAACTAAGCACATCGCCCTGACCAATAATTCTTGAGGCAATTCGGTCTGGATAAAAAGCTTCTAAAGCAGTTACTTTTTCCCCTATGCCGATAAATTTAATCGGTTTACCAGTAATTTTTCTGACTGAAAGTGCCGCTCCGCCTCGTGCATCTCCATCAGTTTTAGTTAAAATAACACCAGTAAGCGGTAATGTATCATTAAAGGCTTTAGCAGTATTAGCTGCATCCTGCCCAGTCATACTATCCACAACAAATAAGGTTTCAGTAGGTTGTATCGCCGTGTGTAAATCTCTAATTTCTGACATCATGGCAGCATCAATATGCAAACGACCAGCGGTATCAACTAATAACACATCTACACCAGCTTGGCGTGCTTGTATTAATGCCGCATTAGCAATGTCAACAGGTTTTTGCTTTATATTGCTGTCAAAGAAAGCAACACCTACTTCTGCGGATAAAGTTTCTAATTGTGCAATAGCGGCAGGACGATAAACATCACAACTAACAGTCATCACAGTCTTATTCATTCGCTCTTTAAGCCAATGTGATAATTTAGCAATTGTGGTAGTTTTTCCAGAACCTTGTAATCCCGCTAATAGGATAACAATAGGGGCTGGAGCTTTTAAATTGAGTTCATCACAATGTTCGCCCATTAATGAAGTAAGTTCATCACGAACTACTTTAATAAGTGCTTGTCCAGGTGTAAGATTGGAAATTACTTCTTGTCCAATAGCACGTTCTCGAACTTGCTCAATGAATTCTTTAACTACAGGTAATGCAACATCGGCTTCCAACAATGCCATACGAATTTCACGTAAAGCATCCTTAATATTATTTTCAGTTAAACGTCCTTGACCACGTATATTTTTTAAAGTTTTGCTAAGACGTTCTGTTAAATTATTAAACATCGTTGATTTTATTATTTTTTAAATGTTAAACTTTAATTAAAACTTAAAGTATAAATAAAAGTTTCTTTGTATTCCTATATAGTATAATTAAGGAATATATTTGTTAGGTTTTGCTTGATTTACACAAGCTGCATTTATTGAATAAATACGTTATCAGAAATTTTACTAATTTGAACAATAAATAAATTGCGTTTAATTGTAGCTTAATATTATTAAAATTGCAAAAAAACTAAAAATCTAGTTTCATATAATATTAGTTTTCATTAGACTTAAACCTTTATAAATTCAATAAATAAAATTCTAGCATTGCTAATAATATAGTTTGCATAATTCATTTTAAGGAGTAAATAATATAATGGTATGGGAAACAGTGATTGGCTTAGAAATTCATGCCCAACTCGCTACCAATAGTAAAATTTTTTCAGGTGCGACAACGTCTTATGGGGCTTCAGCTAATACCCAAGCTTGTGCAGTTGATTTAGGTTTGCCAGGAGTTTTACCAGTTATAAATCAAGAGGTAGTGCGGATGGCTGCTAAATTTGGCTTGGCGATTGGAGCAAATGTTGCTAAACGCTCGGTATTTGCTAGAAAAAATTATTTTTATCCAGATTTACCAAAAGGTTATCAAATTAGCCAATATGAGTTACCAATTGTGGAAACTGGGCAATTACAAATTGAATTGGATGGGGAAGAGAAAACGATTGGAATTACTCGAGCGCATTTAGAAGAAGATGCGGGTAAATCTCTGCATGAGGATTTTCATGGCTTGAGTGGTATTGATTTAAATCGAGCAGGTACGCCTTTATTAGAAATTGTATCAGAGCCTGATATACGTTCAGCTAAAGAAGCGGTTGCTTATATGAAAAAGATACATTCATTGGTGCGTTATTTAGAAATTTGTGATGGCAATATGCAGGAAGGTTCTTTTCGTTGTGATGCCAATGTGT
>JAGLFE010000426.1 GCA_023144675.1 Thiomargarita sp.
CCTATTTTAGGACTACCATAAATTTAAACACTATAGATTTTAGGACTACCAAATTTTGTATCTCTTGATACATATGACTTTCTTAAAGGGATTAGTATGAATAATAATTTTAATTTGTTTGAATTTTATCGAATTATGGAAGACAAAGATGTTATATTGTCTTTTAAAGGAGATATTTCTCAAGATATTTTGGTAAGTGTGGGAGATTTGTTGAAAGATAAACTTTCTAACGAGGACGCTAAGTTAAGTGTTACTAAAAAAGTATTTTTTGTTTTTATTGAGCTTGCCCAAAATATTTATCGCTATTCTTCTGAGACAGCCGTTCTTGACAAGAAAAAAGTTGGAGCTGGAATGGTGGCTATAAGGGAAAGTAGCACTCATTTTATGATTCTAGCTGGTAATAACATTAAAAAATCTGATATGCAATCTTTGATTGAACAATGTCAAAATGTTAATCAAATGAGTCCAGATGAATTGAAATTAGCTTATAAAAACCGCATGAAAACTCCACGAGAAGGAGATAAAATTGGAGCTGGAGCTGGTTTGATTAGTATTGTTCGTAAAGCTGGTAATAAAATTCAATTTACTACTACCTCAATTGATGCTGACTATGCTTTTTTAGTATTATCAATTCAAGTAAATAAAGATGGTTAAAAATTGTAAGATATTCATTATAACTAACCATTTTTGGGTAAATTATGCTTGAAGTTAATGAAGAATATTTTGATAAAATCACCGAAACATTTTATCTGCTTTTAAGAGGAGAACGACCTTCTGTAATTGAATTACCGAAAGATTATCCTGATAATGAGCTAAAGCAAGTAGTTTCTTATATCAATAAATTTATTGTTGAATTTAATATCAATACTGAATTTATGTATTCCTTGTCCAGAGGAGAATTGGATTACGACCCACCAAAAAGCAAAATGCTCGGAGTTCAATCCTTTAAAAATTTACAAGCTAGTTTACGCCATTTGACTTGGAAAACTCAGCAGATTGCAAATGGAGATTTTACTCAGCGGGTTGATTTTATAGGAGATTTTTCTGAAGCATTTAATACAATGACTCAGCAATTAGAACAAGCGTTTACAGATATTGAGAATGCTAATGCTGAACTTGCGTTAAAGAATAAACAGATTACTTCTAGTATTCGTTATGCTCAACGGATTCAACTAGCAATTTTACCATCAAAGTCAAAATTGGATCAGACATTAGGTAATTATTTTATTATTTATTATCCCAAAGACATTGTTTCTGGAGATTTTTATTGGCTAACACAAGTCGAGGATAAAATATTTTTAGCGGTTGTAGATTGTACTGGTCATGGCGTACCAGGTGCATTTTTATCCATGATTGCTAATACATTGTTGACTAAAATTGTCAATGAACATCAAATTTTTGATCCAGCTAAGATTTTAGAACAATTACATATTGGAATTCGTACGGTATTACAACAGGAAACCAGTGAAGCTAGGGAAGGAATGGATGTTTGTTTGTGCCAAATTGATAAGACCATAGTTAAATTTGCTGGAGCAAACCGACCATTATTTCATTGTTCCCAAAAAGAACTTACCCAAATTAAAGGGGATCGCAAATCTATCGGTGGATTGCAAAAAGAAGAACAACGCATTTTTACCAGTCACGAAATTTCTGTCCAAACAGGAGATACATTATATCTTTCAACCGATGGTATGGTTGATCAACAAAATCCGATTGGCAAAAAATTTGGTTCTAAACAATTAAAGTTGGTTTTGCAAGATATTGCTTCTAAAACAGTTGATGAGCAAAAAGAAATATTGTTAACTAAATTTCTAGACCATAAACAACAAGAATCACAACGGGACGATGTTACTTTGATGGGTATTCAATTTTAACATTAATTTAGGCAATTAAGGATAAAAATATGGAAAATTTGGATATAGCCAAAACAAAAGATACTCTGGAAATCCATTTTGATGCTGAGACTGGAATTCTTGCACTGAAAGGTGGGTCTTATCCAGAAGATCCAATAGAATTTTTTGAACCTATTTACAATTGGGTCAAACAATATATCAATGAAATTGGTGCAAAAATGACTGTCAATATTGATATCGACTATATAAATACCAGTTCTTCCAAATGTATTGTAGATTTTTTGGAATTATTAGACGAGTATCATCGGGCAAATGGCAAAATAAAACTTAACTGGCATTATGAAGAAGATGATGAAGATATGCAGGAAACCGGCGAAGAGCTTTGTGAAGATTTAGAATTAACTTATAAACTCATTGCTTATTGATTTTTAATAATTTTAAACAACAACATTCTTTATATGAATTCATCTAATAATTTCAAAACATCTGATATTTATAAAAAAGAATATAGTGTTTTAGAAAAGGCACAAGAACTTCCTAACAACAAACATATTGCTATAGATACATTATGGGAAGAATATGCTTTGTTAAGTAAACAGTATGAACAATTGCTACGTTTAACTGTTAAGCTAACCAATATCAATGATAAGTCCCAAAAAAAGTTGATGACAGCAAATGAACATATTGAAAATACTAATGCTGAACTTGCACTTAAAAATAGCCAAATAACTAGCAGTATCCGTTATGCCCGTCGCATTCAACGAGTAATATTACCGTTACCAGAAAAAATGGGGCGAACATTTGCTAATCATTTTATAATATATAAACCTAAAGATATTGTTTCTGGTGATTTTTATTGGTTCACTAAAACCAAAGATAAAATTTTTTTAGCAGTGATAGATTGCACTGGTCATGGTGTTCCTGGAGCATTTTTATCTATGATTGCTCACACTTTATTGAATCAAATTGTCAATGAAAATCCCTCCATTGAGCCAGCCACAATTTTGGAACTATTACACATTAATATTCGTGCTGTTTTACGCCAAGAAACTGGGGAAACTCATGATGGTATGGATGTTTGTCTGTGTCAAATTGATAACCATAAGATTAAATTTTCTGGTGCCAAACGACCATTATTTCATGTATCTCAAAATGAATTAATCCAAATTAAAGGGGATCGAAAATCTATTGGTGGTCTGCAAAAAGAAGAACAGCGTAACTTTAGCAACCATGAAATTTCTGTTCAAACTGGAGATATGTTGTATTTATTTACTGATGGGATTACTGATCAAAATAACTTGGCTGGCAAAAAATTTGGTTCAAGACAATTAAAAATTCTTTTACAGGAAATTGCATCCAAAGAGGTTAATGAACAGAAACAAATTATTTTAAATAAACTACAAACCCATCAACAACAAGAATCCCAACGAGATGATATAACCTTAATAGGTATTCGATTTTAATTGTCTAGTTTTTCAATTAAATAATTGATATTTCTATTGAAGTTACCTTACACTCAATAAACCTTAAAAGAATTATATGAAAATTAAACAATCATCACCCAATAAATTAACTTTGTTTCATAACGAAGAAAAAATAGTCAGACAAACTGAAAAAGTAACAGCACAGCCAAACATAGAAATTTCATGTTTAGAATATAAAAATCTTGCTAATTCCTATGTTAAATTACTTAATCAATCTAAAAAATTACTCAATGTCGGTGATGCTCAACAAAAAAAATTAACCACTCAACAAGAACGATTAACCTTATTAGCTGATACATTGAAATCTAGCAATGTAAAGTTACAACAGCAAAATGAACTAATTCGTAAAGTCTTTGGACGTTATTTAAGTGATGAAATTGTTGAAACTTTGTTTGAAACTGAGTCGGGTTTATCACTCGGAGGAGAATGTCGAGAAATTACAATATTAACTTCCGACATAAGAGGATTTACTGCCCAAGCCAATCAAATGCCTCCAGAACAAGTTATTAAAATTCTTAATCTTTATTTAGCAACTATGGCTGATGTGATTGCTACATATCAAGGAACAATTAATAACTTTATGGGGGATGGTATTTTAGTTCTATTTGGAGCTCCAATTGTTCGAGCTAATAATTCGGAAAGAGCTGTTGCTTGTGCGATGGCGATGCAATTAGCTATGGAAAATATCAATGAAAAAATTCAAACATGGGGTTTTGTCCCATTAGAAATGGGTATTGGTATTCACACTGGTGAAGTTGTAGTGGGTAATATTGGTTCCGAAAAACGAACTCAATATACTGTTATTGGTAATAACGTTAATTTAGCCTATAGAATTGAAAGTTACACAGTTGGTGGACAGGTAATAATTTCTGAATCGACTTTAAAACAAGTGAATAATATCGTTAAAATTACTTCAGAAAAATTGGTAAAACCTAAAGGTATTAAACAGACTATTACAATTTATGAAATTGAAGGTATTGATGGTGAATATAATCTTTATTTACATAATAAAAAAGAAGTATTTATACCATTAAAGAAAAATATTTCACTTAAATATCAAGTATTAAAAGAAAAACAAGTTCAAGAACGTCAATTTTCGGGACGTTTAATTAAAATATCAGCTAAAAAAGCCTTAATTAAATGTGAAGACAAAATACTTCTTAAACCAATGAATAATATAAAAATTAATTTAATTATACCAAATACAAAGGATATTAGTGATGATGTTTATGCCAAAGTATTAAGCGTTAATGAAAATTATTTTTATGTTTGTTTTACTAATATTCCAGTAAATGTTAGAACTCAACTCATCGCCTTTTATAAGGTAAAATGGACTGCTGATTTATCTATTAATTACCCAATTATTGATGAACAACACCAACAATTGCTTAATAAGCTTCAGGATTTAGTAGATTTAATCAATCATTATAAAGAAGAAAAGGTAGTTGAAACAATAATTATTTTAAAAAATCATGTTATTAATCATTTTGAAACAGAAGAACATTTAATGCAACAGTATAATTATCCTAAATATATAGAACATAGAAAAAAACATGAAAAATTTATTAATATGTTAGATGATTGCAAACAAAGATATCAAACTCCAGAAGGACTTTTATATTTATCTCTAAAAATTCAACAAGATATGGTAACTTGGTGGATTTATCATATTGATAATTGTGATAGACAACTAGGTATATTTTTATTAGAAACAGAAAGTTAATTTAACTATCTACTAACTAAGTTATTGGTCAAGAAAAGTGATGGTATGTTATAATTTAATCACAGTTTATAATGGGAAGGATAAATATGTTAAATATTATGTCAGTTAATAAAGCAAATATTTATAATGTTATAGAGCAAATAACGCAATAACATGAACCAATTTTAATTACTGGTGAAAAAATAATGCTGTAATGTTATCAGAAGAAGATTGGAAAGCTATAGAGGAAACTTTGTACTTAAATTCTATACCAAATATGGCAAATTCAATACAAGAATCTATGAACGCAACTGATAGTGAGTTTAGTGAAAATATTCAATGGTAGAATATAAGATATTCTATAGTAAGTACTGAAGTAGAAATTTTCAGGTATTATTCAAATTTGTCCCAAAGCTTACAAACAAAGAGGGACATTAATTTAAATACCCGTTTATTTGTGGTTCAGTACTTAAATTAGCATTAAAAGATGCTAAGAAGTTGTCAAGTGTAAATTTAGATATAAAAGCCAAAGACTTATATAAATGGTTGAATTTTCTAAGCCACCTATACGGTG
>JAGLFE010000427.1 GCA_023144675.1 Thiomargarita sp.
GAACAAATAATATTACCAGGACTATTTTCGACACAACTATTATTAATAATTGGTTCTATTAGTACGTTAAAAACCATTATTTCATCATTAGAAGCGTTCGTAGATATTTTATAATCCAAAGTACCATCTGCGTTGATAGTAATACCTGGAGAAAATGAGCCAGGAACAACAGTAATTATTTTTACATCCCAAGTAGGAATAATTCGATATTTATTACCATCATGTACCACGTAAAAAGAACCATCAGCATTAAAAACAATCGTTTCAACGCCCTTAATTTTCGACGCTATTTGCGTAAAAATATTAGGCGATAGCACTGTAGGTCGATATTTTTGGCTAGTATTATTAGCGTAAACAATTTTTTCAGTAGCATGACTGGAATTTATAGTACCAATACGTTCTTCTTCACCATTGGTGCAATTGTTACCAACACAAGGATCAACAATAATAACTCGCCGACTACTTCTTCTAGTTTCATCAATTGAACTTGTCAATATGTCGCCAGCTTCACCAATTACTATTTTATCACTACCAAGTTTATCTTTAAAATCAGTTAAATTATGGGGGGCAGCGGTTAATTTATATTTTAAACCCGTTTCTGTAGTAACATCTAAAAAACCACCTGTTCCTAAATTAATACCAGCAGAGGTGGATTTCATATCGGCTTGATAAATATTATTCGCATCAGGCATATAATTGTAGCTACTATCTTTCAAATCCAAAGTTAATATACCTTCATCACTTTGAAATAATTGAGTATTTTCTAGTTCAAGTAATGCTGGAGGTAATAGATTTTTGGTATATTCTATTACATCAGTACCGTTTCCACCTAAGCCAAAGCCTGTATTTAGATTCGCTAATTCAGGAATTTGGATATTATCATCTTGTTGATATAATATATGTTGCAACATAAGTTTTGCGCCTATTTCTGCAGTTAATTCACCAGTTTCTAGGTCTATTTCCCAATTTTCAGGAATTAACTTTTCAACATCAGATGGTTCTATTTTATCAATATCAAAGTGAGTTAGCATATTACATATATCTTCAGTATTTGCTTGGCTTAAACTTTCATAATTTAAGGCATTTAAATGTTCTGGAGTGAATTCACCAATAACATCAGCAGCCAAGCCACCAATATTATCTGCATGCAATCCATCTAAAGCTTCTAACGGCATTTGTTTAAATTGTTCATTATTAATTCCCCTAGTTGTTTCTTTATCCATTTTGGATAATTGTTCTGGTTTAAATGCAGTGAAAGCATCAGGAGGAATAGCTCCAAATTCATAATGTTCAAGTTCTGCAAATTCATCTTCTCCTATTGCCTGCATTTCTTCAATAGTAAGGTCTCTTATATCTTCTAATGATTCTCCGAATCCAACTGGTGGACGACCATCATCAATAGGTAAAAGTTCCATATCATCGTATAAAAGCGCATTAATTCTGCCATCGTCAGGTGCAGGTGGTTGTTCAGTGCCAAAGTCGTCTTCAAGTGGTGGTTCAGTGCCAAAGTCGTCTTCAGGTGGTGGTTCAGTACCAAAGTCATCTTCAAGTGGTAGTTCAGTGCCAAAGTCGTCTTCAGGTGGTGGTTCGTCATATATTGGATCATCAAGGAGTATTGGCTCATCAAGCTCTAAATTAACATCAAATTCTATATTACTATCAGGTTCAATTGGCAATACTGTATATTCAGTACCATCATCAACAGGCAGTGGTTCAGTACCATCATCAACAGGCAGTGGTTCAGTACCATCATCAACAGGCGGTGGCTCATCAGTACCATCATCTGGTGGCGGAAGTTCAATTTTTACGCTTCTTCTAGTATTATTTTGGAGACTATCTTCCATAGTTCCAGCATAAGAATTAGGGTAAATAAATAAACTAAAAACGATAATTATGTAAGCCAAAAATGACATTATATTTTTCCTAAAAAAATAAATAAAATAATAAAGTTTGATTCTATTTTATAGATTAGTATAGACTAAAATAATTTTTGTATAAAATAAAAAGGTTGTAGATATATGTAAATATATGATATTTAAGGATATATAATTAAATATATTCTACGATAAATTATTTAATGATTTACAAACTTTTATTATTGATATTGTTGGTTGAAAAAACCTTGTTTGTGAATGATTTTGTAATTTGATAAGATTAAGGCGGTAATAGTGGCATTAAAAAAAAATTGAGGCTTGGCGACTCACTCCAGGATTGACAATTATTTAATCCCGTAAATTAATACACGCTTAATATGAGATAAATGTAACTACTTTACTAAGAAGTAGGTTTGTTTGAAATAAAAAACTTTGAATTACGAAACTTTGTAAATATTTACCAATTAAACTTTAAATGCGAAAGTTAAAATTTTAATACGATTGATGCGATTTGTTCCTCAGAACTACATTTTTTACGTATTTCTTGGTAAATAGTTACAAAATTTTTAACCACTATTTCAAAAGCTTTACACCATTATCACTACCCAATAATAATACATCTGCCCGCCGAGCGGCAAATAAACCATTGGTAACAACGCCTATAATTGCATTTAATTGTGTTTCTAATTTAACTGGTTCAACAATTTGCAAATTATGTACATCTAAAATAATATTTCCATTATCAGTTACAAAACCTTCTCGCCAAATTGGTTTTCCGCCTAATTTAACTAATTCTCTAGCAACATAGCTACGAGCCATTGGTATAACTTCAACTGGCAAAGGAAATTGACCTAATATGTCCACTAATTTACTATCATCAGCGATACAAACAAAACTTTTACTAACTGCTGCTACAATTTTTTCACGAGTTAAAGCACCACCACCGCCTTTAATTAAATGCAAATATTTATTAGATTCATCAGCCCCATCTATATAAACCGATATTTCATCTACACTATTTAAATCTAAAACTGGAATATTATGTGATCTAATTCGTTCAGCAGTGGCTTCAGAACTGGCAACAGTACCCTTAATTTTATGTTTCATTGTAGCTAGTGCATCTACAAAATAATTAGCAGTGCTACCAGTGCCTACTCCAATAATTGTATCTTCAACAACATATTCCAAAGCCGCTTTGGCTACTTGTTGTTTTTTTTCATCAGGTGTCAAAATATTTTTCCTTTTGAGTTTGATAAATCTTTTTTTATTTAAAACTAAATTAAAATACTTTAATAAATTATTTGGTGTTAAAATTATGCAAGTAATTAAAGCATTATAGTTGGTTATAATTAATTTGTCAACGATATTTAATTCTATGAAGTTGTTAATAATAAATACGTATAAAATTAAGTAAAATTTGTAGCATTAATCATATTATTCAACATTTTGGTAGTCCTAAAATAGGTAGTGCTAAACCTGTTAGGTCTTTGATACCTGACAGGTTTTTTGAGACCATCACTACTTTGTTCAGGACTACCAACATTTTAACTCTTAATTCGCATTTTTAAGTTTTTAATAAAAATTCTAATAAGGCTTTTTGTGAATGAAGTCGATTTTCAGCTTGAGTCCACACTACGCTTTGCTTGCCATCAATCACTTCCGCACTAACTTCCTCACCACGATGGGCAGGTAAACAGTGCATAAATACTGCATCTAGTTTAGCTACGGACATCAAGCTATTATTAACCTGATAATCTTTAAAAACCCTAACACGTTTAGTTTGTTCAGCTTCTTGTCCCATACTCGCCCAAACATCTGTAGTTACCAAATCAGCATTTTTAACCGCTTGCATCGGGTCTGTCATTAATTCGACATAATTGCTATATTGATTAACTAAATCCATATTAGGTTGATAATTAGTGGGGGAAGCAATCGCCAATTTAAAATCAAATTGTTGAGCAGCACGTATATAAGAATGACACATATTATTACCATCCCCAATCCAAGCCACTTTTTTACCCTGAATATCGCCTCGACATTCAACATAAGTTTGCATATCAGCAAGTAATTGGCAGGGATGATACATATCAGTTAGGGCATTGATAACAGGAACTTTGGAATATTGCGCAAATAATTCCACATCTTCATGTTTAAAAGTACGAATCATAATTGCGTCAACCATACTAGATAATACTCGGGATGTATCTTCAATAGTTTCACCACGCCCTAATTGAATATCTCGCAATGATAAAAATATACTACTGCCTCCACATTGAATCATCGCCGTTTCAAATGATACTCGAGTTCGAGTTGACGATTTATCGAAAATCATAGCCAATACTTTGTTTTTGAATGGCTCATGTTGTTGCTTTGCCCGCAACATTTTTTTTAATTCAATGGCACGTTGGATTAGCTGGTTTAGTTCTTGTTTAGATAAATCTATTAATGTTAGAAAATGACGAATATTCATAGTAACTTCCTTAGTTGAAATAATTTTATTATGGATAAAAATCCTTTATTCTGTTGTTTCTTCAAGAAATGTTTGAATTAAATTACTTACTGTGGTAATTATGCTGTTAGCCTGTTCATCAGTAATAATAAACGGCGGCAATAAACGCACAACCCGTTCAGCGGTTACATTGATTAATAACTGCTTTTCAAGAGCTTGACTAACTAATTGACCACAAGGTTTATTCAATTCAATACCAATCATTAAACCCTTTACTCGGATAGATTCAACACCTTCAATATTTGCTAAATTAGAAACAAATTGCTGATAAAAATATTGTCCTAATTTTTGTATTCTTGGCAATAGATGCTCAATAGTTTCAATGACAGCTAAAGCGGTTTTGCAAACTAATGGATTGCCGCCAAATGTAGAACCATGCGTACCTGGTTGTAAAATTTGCGCTGCTTCCCCACGAGCCAAGCAACTACCAATTGGCATCCCATTTCCTAAACCTTTTGCTAAGGTCAATACATCAGGTTTAATATCAGTATATTGGTAAGCGCACCATTTTCCAGTTCTTCCCATCCCAGTTTGAATTTCATCTAACAGCATTAAGCAATGATGGCGATTGCAAATTTCCCGAATTTTAGCCAAATAATCATCGTCGGGAATTAAAATTCCTCCTTCGCCAATAATTGGTTCAACTAATATAGCCACAATATCTTTATTTTCCTGTGCCAATTTCTCAATACTAGCAATATCATTATAAGGCACATGAATGAAACCTTCAGGCAAAGGGTCAAAACCGATTTTTACTTTGGGATTGCCAGTTGCTGTTAAAGTCGCTAAAGTTCTGCCATGAAATGAATCTTCGGTTACAATAATAGTTGGTTTTTTATAACCCCGTTGATGCCCGTATAATCGTGCAATTTTAATCGCTGCTTCATTGGCTTCTGCTCCAGAATTGCAGAAAAAAGCGGTTTCCATCCCTGTTATTTCAGCTAATTTTTGGGCTAATGATGATTGATGCAAGATTCCATACAGATTTGAAGTATGAATTAATTGTTTAGCTTGATCACAAATAGCCGTTGTAATTGCTGGATGTGAATGTCCTAAACCACAAACGGCAATACCAGATAGCGCATCTAAATAAGTTTTGCCTTTATCGTCATATAACCATGCGCCTTCGCCTTTGACGAAAGTAACGGGTTGACGGGCATAATTTGACATTAAGTTTGGTGTCATTTATATATCCTTATAAAATAAAAAAGCAGCCACAAAGGACTGCCGTATAATTTTGAAAAATTTAATTTTAGTTTTTTAGGTGTTATTAGAACATGTTTTTTAGCAAATTAGAATATTTTGAAGCGAAAAGAATTAAAAATTAATTTTTCCATCTCATAGTTATATAGCAAAATTAGAATAAAATGGTTACGAAATTATATAGTAAAGGTATATATACTAACATTTTAGTATAATCAAATTATTCTAGTTTTGCTATATTAACATAATATTACTCTATAACAAAAGCAATATTTAATTTCGTACAATTATATTGTTGATAATGGTTTGGGTTTAGCGACCCAATAACCTTGTACATAATCTACTTCAATTTCTTTAAGTTTATCTAGTATAATTTGAGTTTCAATAGCTTCCGCAATAGTTTGTACGCCCATTATGTGAGCAATTTCATTAATGGATTTCACTACTGCGTAACTAACTGCGTCATTGGTAATATTTCTAATTAATGCCCCATCAATTTTTAAAAAATCCACTGGCAAATTTTTGATATATGAAAAAGAGGCAACGCCTGAACCAAAGTTATCCACTGCAAAACGGCAACCTTGTTTTTTAAATGCGGTTATAAATTCTAATACATTATTAAAATGGTTTAACACGGTATTTTCAGTAATTTCAAAACAAATTTTGTTGGCTGGAATTTTAGCGGTTTTAATATAAGTAATAATATCTTGTAAAAAATTATCATCATGCAAAGAATAACCAGAAATATTAATTGTAATTAAGTTTAAATGTTTAAGCGATTTTGCTTTAGTTGCTAACCATTCTAAAACCGTGGTAACTACCCATTTATCTAAGGAATGCATTAAATTATAACGGGTGGCAATTGATAAAAATGCTCCTGGTGGAACTAGAAGATTGTTTTGATCTTTCATACGTAACAAAATTTCGTAACAACCTTCCTTACTTTTAGCTTTTTCTAAGGCAATAATTGGTTGATAATATAATGAAAAACCTTCATCCTGTTCTAAATGCTCATTTAACAAAGAAACCCATTGAACATTTTTTTGATAAGGTGATTCGCCAACTTGATGTTCTTTATAAATATGCACTGTGTTACGCCCAGCATTTTTAGCGGCATAACAGGCGGTATCCGCCATTGCAATCAAACTTTTGATATTGTTATGAAATGTTTTCTTAGAAATAAACACTAAACCAATACTAATTCCTACGCTAAAAACAGTTGTTTTATGCTGTTCATTTTCCCAAAAAAATCTGAAATTATCAATATTTCTACATAAACCATTAGCTATATCAATAGCCTGTTCTAAAGTACAGTCTTCAAGCAATAAACCAAATTCATCGCCACCTAATCTAGCTAAAGTTGCCTGTTTATAAAATTGTTGTCCATCTACTTGTTCTTGCAATATAGAAGACACTGTTCTTAACAATTGATCACCTGCTTCATGTCCACAGGTATCATTCACAATTTTAAACCGATCTAAATCCATATATAGCAAAACATGGGTACTATTATCTGTTTGTAAACGCTGTATTATATGCTGTAATTGCACTTGAAATTCTAAGCGATTATATAAACCTGTTAGCGCATCATGTTTTGCTTTATAGGTGAGAACTTGTGTTATTTTACGTATTTCGGTAACATTATGAAACGCAATAATAACACCAATAATTTGTTGTTTATGCTTGATAGGAGTTGCTGAAATAGTAATAATAAACTGTTCTATTAATTTTTTATGAAGTAAAATAACATCATTTTTAATTACTATTTCATCATTATTAAAGCATTTTTCTACAGGAAGTGTAATTGCTTGTTGATTATTATTAATTAATTTAAAAACTTGGTTTAGCTTTAAACCTCCCGCTTCTGTATTTTTCCAGCCAGTTAACTGTTCTGCAATAGGATTTAACAATTCAATTGCAAAATTCGTATCTATTATAATAACTCCATCACAAATAGTAGCTAATGCAACCGAAAGTTTTTTTAATTTTTCGACAATATGTATTTCTGCATATTTATTGTGTATTGAATTGTTCATCATACTTATTTAGAACCATTTTTAATTGAATAAATTCCGCTTCCATTTTATCTAAATAAATTGGTATTTGTTTTAATTTTTCCTGTTTAATCGAATTTTCAATTTGTTCACACAAGCAACTTAATTGCATTGCGCCTAATTGTAAACTTTCTCCTTTAAATTGGTGAATTTTATGACGTAAACGTTTTATGTCATTGGCTGTTAGTATTTCTTGGATGTCGATTAAATATTGAGGAATTGATTCGATAAATTGTTGCGTTACCTGTTGTACCATATCTTGTCCAATAATTTTGCTTAAATGGGCTAAGTTATTTGGATCAAATGTTTTTTTTGTTAAAATATTATCCATAATATTTGTCCTCTATTTAGAGGTTTTGATAAAGAATGTTGTTTTTTTTAGAATAATATTATTAAAGCAAGATATTTGCCTTAAAATTTAGTATTAGTTAATAATTGGGGAATTTTTTATAATTTTTTCTTAATATATAAATATTTACCAAAGAAGTTTTTATTTAAAATCAAATCTGTGATTAGAATTTTAACATGATTGATGCGCTTCGTTCCTCAGCAATATCCTACATTTTATATGTATTTCTT
>JAGLFE010000428.1 GCA_023144675.1 Thiomargarita sp.
TTCATATCTGCGTAACTTCAGTAATTAACTAAAATTATCAAAAATACATATTATGTAAGTATATATATAGTATATTATTACTTTAACAAATAACAAAATAATATTTATACCTATAAATAAAATAAATTTTACTAAAAGAAAAAAGTATAAATAATACTCAAATTATTAAATTGATAAACTCAATTTTTTATAATTTATTGCAACTAAATAAATATTGTATGAAATAAAAAAAGCTTAATTAAAATTATAATAGGATTTATATTTTTTTGCAATCAATTAATAGAATTAAATTTTTTATTTTACAAAATAATAATGCTGAAATATAAACCGATTGGTATTTTCGGTGGTACATTTAATCCGATTCATCATGGACATTTACGATTGGCGTTGGAAGTTTATGAAAGATTAAATTTAGAAAAAATATTACTAATTCCATCAGCTCGCCCTCCGCATCGAAATACTCCTATAATTAGTAGCCAAAATCGTTTAAAAATGGTGAAAATAGCAATTAAAGATATGCCTGGTTTACAAGCTGATGCACGTGAATTACAACGTTCAGGTTTTTCTTATACTGTTGATACTTTAAAGAGTTTAAAAAATAATTATTTGAATAATCCATTATGTTTAATTTTAGGAATGGATGCTTTTCTAAATTTGCCAAATTGGTATCAATGGGAACAACTGATTAAGTTAGCTCATTTGTTGGTTATTCCACGTAATGCCTCGTTAAAAAATCATTCTATGCAAAACTTTTTAGATTTGCACCAAACAAGTAACCAAGCTGATTTAACACTAGAAAATGCTGGTAAAATCTTTATGTTACCAATTCCATTTCTCGACATTTCAGCTACTCAAATTCGTCAACTTATTAAAGCAAATAAAAATCCAAAATATTTGCTTCCTAATGCTGTTTTGGATATGATTAATGAAAATCAATTTTATCGATAACAGGAAATTTATTCATAAATTATGATAGATGCAACAAATTTATTAACTATTGTTCAAGATGCTTTAGAAGATAAAAAGGCACAAGATATAACTATTTTAGACGTGCGTAAAAGAAGTTCTATAACTGATTTTATGGTGGTTGCTACTGGAAGAACCGCTAGACAAGTTATTGCATTAGCCCAAAATGTAATACAAGAAGCTAAATCTTTTGGGCATCGACCGTTAGGCGAAGAAGGTAGGGATGTTGGAGAATGGGTTTTAGTGGATTTAGGCGATATTCTTGTACATATTATGCAAGCAGAAACTCGTGATTTTTATCAATTAGAAAAACTTTGGAAAAATATAGAAGATTAAACTTGCGAAAAAATTTCATTTCCAGTCATAAATATTTGGATTTATGGGTTCTTTATTCCTGTTGATTTTTGTAGTGGATTAGGACTTACGCATTGACAAAAAAGAAAAAATATGTTCTGTATAAAAAAACAAAGTTATTGGCTTATTT
>JAGLFE010000429.1 GCA_023144675.1 Thiomargarita sp.
ACTACCTATTTTAGGACTACCAATATTTTAAATTTTGCGAGAACCATTGTTTATGAACCACGAAAATATTCCCTCCATTCACTTATTAACTCCCCTAGTTGCAAACCAAATTGCTGCTGGCGAAGTTGTTGAACGCCCTGCTTCCGTGATTAAGGAATTGCTAGAAAATAGTCTTGATGCTGGGGCAAATAATATTGAAATCGACATTGAACAGGGTGGAATTGGTTTAATACGGGTGCGGGATAACGGTTTTGGTATTAGGCAAGAACAACTTATTTTAGCTTTAAATCGACATTCTACCAGTAAAATCAATAATTTAGATGATTTAACTCGCATCAACAGTTTAGGCTTTCGTGGTGAAGCTCTAGCCAGTATAATGGCTGTTTCCCGTTTAAAATTAGCTTCTCGATTTTATCATGCAGAAATAGGTTACAGCATCCAAATCGACAATATTGAATCAACGACTGCTCCCACACCTATTCCTCATCCAATTGGTACTACTTTAGAAATTAGGGATTTATTTTATAATGTTCCAGCTCGCCGTAAATTTTTGCGGACGGAAAAAACTGAATTTAATCACATCCATGAAACTATTAAACGCTTGGCTTTAAGTCGTTTTGATGTCTATTTTAAATTAACTCATAATCATAAAACCATTATGGCTTTAAAAACGGCGCAAACTGAAGATGAAAAATTGCAACGAGCGGCTATGTTATGTGGTCCTGAATTTATGGAACACGTGTTACCAATTGAATCCGAAGATTTCGCCGAAATGCAATTGCATGGCTGGATTACACAGCCTACTTATTCCCGTAGTCAAGCCGATATGCAATACTTTTTTGTAAATGGTCGCATTATTCGAGATAAATTAGTTAATCATGCGGTAAAACAGGCTTATGAAGACGTATTACATATTGGTCGTTATTCCAGTTATGTGCTTTATTTGAAAATTAAACCAAGTGAAGTAGATGTTAATGTCCATCCGAGTAAAAATGAAGTCCGTTTCGCACAAGGTGGTTTAGTTCACCAGTTTTTAGTCAGCACTTTACAGAAATATTTAGCTAAAACTTCCGCTGGTAAAATGGGTTCTCCTATTGATGCCAGCCAATTGGTTTACCAACCCAAAAATTTAACGGATAAAGCTATTGAATATACCAATAATCAAGCATTTTTTAATTCCAATTCGCTGTCAAGTTATCAACAAGCAGAACCTTCTTATCAGGAAATTAAGGAAACTAAACAATTTTATCAAACAGCACAAATGCCTTTGCTGGCAGAAAAAGTCCCTTTAAGCAATGAGCTTCAAACACCAGTTGCTGCAACTAAAATATTAATCCCGCCTTTGGGCTATGCGCTGGCACAATTGCATGGAATTTATATTTTAGCTGAAAATGAAGCGGGTTTGGTATTAGTAGATATGCACGCCGCACATGAGCGCATTACTTATGAGAAATTAAAAACCGCTTGGGAAACTAATAATATAACTGGGCAAAATTTATTAATTCCTATTGAAATAGCTGTTAGCGAACAAGA
Organism: Thiomargarita sp.; assembly: GCA_023144675.1. GTDB lineage: Bacteria > Pseudomonadota > Gammaproteobacteria > Beggiatoales > Beggiatoaceae > JAGLFE01. The sequence goes on from JAGLFE010000429.1 coordinate 1,534, forward strand.
AGCGGAAATAATGGAAGCATCGACTAAAGTATTTGAGCAGCTTGGTTTTAAAATTGAGCGAGTTGCCAAGGAAATGTTAGTAGCACATCAAGTTCCTTTGTTGTTAATAAATGCTAATACTGCTACTTTAATTCGAGATGTTCTAGCGGATTTATTGCATATTGGATTTAGTTCTAATTTACAAGAACATAAGCGGGAAATATTAGCACGGGTAGCTTGTCATAATTCGGTACGTGCTAATAGGCAATTGAGTTTAGTTGAAATGAATGCTTTATTAAGAAAAATGGAGGTAACTGAACGCAGTAATCAATGCAATCATGGTCGCCCCACCTGGATTCAGCTAAATTTAAAGGATTTAGAGCGACTATTTTTGCGTACTTAATTTATAAAAAATTTCAATTACGAATATTTTACCAACCGCCCTTCTTCCATTTTTAAAATGCGATCGGCTTTATCAAACCATCTATCATCATGTGTAACCGCAATAATGGTTTTACCCATGGCTTTTAATTCTTCAAGAAGACTTTCATAGAAAAATCTTCTAAATTTTGGATCTTGGTCAGCAGCCCATTCGTCAAAAACACAAATTGGTTTATTATCCAACATAGCCACAATATAAGCTAATCGTTTCTTTTGACCCGTTGACAAGTCAATATTAGTGAATCTATCATCAATATATTGGGTTTTTCGATGCATATCCATTTTTCGCAACAGTTGCGCTATTTCTTGTTCATTAATTGACTTTAAACCATATAATTTATCAAATAAATGGAAGTCGGTGTAAATTATCGAAAATAATTCTCGATAACTTTGATAATTAGTTTTATCTAATATTTCATCATCTAAAGTAATATTACCTCCATCAATGGGATAATATAAGCCAGTCAGTAATTTTAGAATCGTAGATTTTCCACTACCATTGCCGCCAACGATAAATAGAATTTCTCCTTGTCGGATGTTTAAATTAATTGGACCAGCAGTAAAAGATATATTTTTATCTTGGTCTTTATATTGAAAAGCAACTGAATTAAAGTTAATGGTTTTAAATTGCTTAGAAACCTCATGTTGTATAGTTTTGGAATTATTATTTTGATTGTTAATTTTAGCTTCAAGTTGGTTTAAATTTGTTATTGCTATATTAACTAACATGATGTTAGGTATGGCTCTCAAAAAAGTCATTATAGGTCCAAAAATGAATATTAACAAAATTATAAGAGTACTAATATCCCAATCCGAAATCACACTATAAGATGGTAAAATAAATAAAGTAACTGCAACTATTAAAAAATAAAATACCACAACTATGGCTTGATTCCAAGCTAAATCACTTTCGGCACTTATTCTAATCTTTTGCGTTAATTCAGCAACCTTAGTAGAATCGTTATATATATCCTGATTTTTTTGGTAATTGACTTTAATCTCTTTAAAACCAAATACAATATCATTTAAAGAATGAAAAAATTCAGCTTCTTTCTTCCTAGATAAAGTTAATTTTTTAATATTGTGAGTATAGTTGCGTTGATAAACAATAATACCTATCGCCGATAATGATAAAAAAACTAAAAAAGCTGATGGCGATATTATCAACATATATAACAAGGCTCCAATCGCTATTACTCCACTTTGAGCGGTCTTCATTAAATAATGAAATCCTTGGGAAATAAGTTCAGTATCTTTAGTAATTTGGGTGTATAGTTTTGTTGCTCCAACTTCCTCTAAATTACGTAGTTCGGTATGACGAATTTTATTGATTAGCCTAATACGTACATTTTGAATCACCTCTTCAGACATAGCTGTCATATCAATGGTTGAATGGGTATAAGTTAAGATATACAATGCACAAAGTGCCATAAATATAAAAAAGTAACTAATTATTATCGTATTATTAGCATTGCCAATATGTACAATTTCTGTTGCTTGGTTAATAGTAAGCAAGATTAGATTATATGAAATACCAGCCAATAAAGTAAAAAAAATAATTCTACTTTTAGATATTTTAGAATTATTATCAAAAAAATCAAGTAATTCTTTTGTGATCATATTTAAAATGAGCCTTTAATTAGATAGATATTTTGGTGGTCTTGCATAAAGTATTATTGTATAAAAATTAGGTTAAATTAGAATTATAAAAATGAATAAAATAAAAAATAGCACCAATGTGATTAGAAATTTTAAAAAAAAAGAAAGGGTTTTTCTAAAAAATCGTGAAATGAGTTGTCTTATGGTAATTGTCGATTGTAGTCTTTACAAGTATATTTCTGTTTTCCATGGTGTATACTTCCATACTTCTTGATATTTTCTGATTTACAATTTGGACAATTTATTTTTACCTCATTATTTCTTCAAAATAATATTATACAACACTATTTTATTTAGGATTACCGATATTTTTACTAAAATTCGTAACTACCTACCAAGTTAAAA
>JAGLFE010000043.1 GCA_023144675.1 Thiomargarita sp.
TCTCAAAAAACCTGTCAGGTATCAAAGACCTAACAGGTTTAGCACTACCTATTTTAGGACTACCAAATATTGTTGTATTAATTTATTATGGAGCATATTTTAACTAAGTGAAAAAATATTTTTACATCTCAATTTTATTATTCAGTGCTTGCGCTCCCCAACCACCTATTCCATCGCCTGGGCATTTAAATAAAAGCGATGTCGCCCAAGTTTCTATACCTCAAGAAGATATTCCACCTTTACTTCAACAATATGCACCTTTACCTAAACCAAGAATATCCGCTCCATTAGAAGTATTTACTGTAGTTGTTGATGCGGTCGCTATTCGTGAATTACTATTTGCCTTAGCTAGGGACGCTAAACTAAATATAGATATTCATAGTGGTATTACAGGCACAGTTACCCTCAACGCATTTAACCAAACCTTGCCACAATTATTGGAACGGATTGCTAAACAAGTTGATTTACGTTATCAAATTGATGGGGATTTATTAACCATTTCGCCTGATTTACCCTATATGCAACTTTATAAAATTGACTATGTTAATATGTCTCGTGAAAGTAAAAGCACGGTTACGGTATCAACTCAAATTGCCAGCACTGGTGGGGGAATTAGTCAAGGTGGAGAAGGTGGTGGTTCTGGCAGTTCAGGAGGCGAGGGTCAAGGCAATACATCAGATACAGAAATCGTTAATACTTCTAATAACCAATTTTGGGAAACTTTAAATAAAAATCTGAATTCTATTTTAAAAGGCATGGCAAAAATTAAAGCTGATTTTATTGCTGAACATGTGATTTTAAACCCAGAAACTGGCGTAATTAATATTTATGCTACCCATAAACAGCATTATGAAGTCCAACGATTTTTAGATAGAGTGTTGATGAATGCTCAAAAACAAGTTCTAATTGAAGTTACTATTGCGGAAGTAAAACTCAGTGACCAATATCAAGCAGGTATTGATTGGCAGCGTATTGATGGCGATTTTTCCTATTCCCAATTTGGTAACAATGTGTCGCCATTTTATTCTTTCAGCTACAACAACCCAGAAAGCAGTATTGGTAGTTTGTTTGGAGCAGTAAATTTACTAGAACAATTTGGCTCGGTAAAAGTACTATCTAGCCCTAAAGTTATGGCTTTAAATAACCAAACCGCTATTTTAAAAGTAGTGGATAATATAGTATATTTCACTTCTGAAGTTGATATTAGCGAGAGTGAAACTAGCACTAGAGAAACCTTTACCACTGAAATTCATACCGTTCCAGTTGGATTGGTTATGAATATAACCCCTCAGATTAGTGAAACCAATACCGTTATTCTCAATATTAGACCAACCATTTCACGCATCATTGGCTATAAAAATGACCCAAATCCACTTTTAGCCGAAGCTGGGACAGTTAATAGAATTCCAGAAATTCAAGTACGGGAAATTGAGTCTATTTTGAAAATGAACAATGGCGAAATTGCAGTTATTGGTGGATTAATGCAAGATGTAATTAGTAACAATAGAACTGGTATTCCAATATTATCGCATTTGCCACTAATTGGCGATTTATTTAGTTACCGTGATGATGTATATGAAAAGACTGAATTAATTATTTTTATACGTCCAATTGTTGCTGACCAAGCTAGTTTAGCTACTGATTTACGCAAATACCAAATTTACTTGCCAGATACCCAACCCGATGTATTAGCACCAACTGGATTGACTCGTTAATGCCATGATAGAAATTACCCAACTGCGAACGCAACTAGGGCAGTCCATCATTCACGACCATTTAGATTTAACTGTGCAAGCAGGTGAAATAATAGCTTTGATTGGCGATAGCGGTTCGGGTAAATCTACTTTATTGCGGGAAATTATATTGTTGGAAAAACCAATTTCTGGTTCGATTAAAATAGCTGGGCGGGAAATATTAAATTCAAATGAGCAACAGGCATT
>JAGLFE010000430.1 GCA_023144675.1 Thiomargarita sp.
AACCTGTTAGGTCTTTGATACCTGACAGGTTTTTTGAGACCATCACTACTTTGTTCAGGACTACCAAATTTTTCGCATTTAAAGCTTTAATTGGTAGATAGTTACAAATAAGTTAAATATGAATTATACCCATTTGCAGTATAATTTTAAGGAGAAGTAACTCATGAAATTTGTCCGCAAGAAAAAAGATGGCAGTACTGCTGAATTAAAAACAGCCAAGAAAAAAACTCAAGTTCAATTACCACCTTGGAAAATATTGGCAGTCGATGACGAAATAGATGTCCATTCTATGACGCAATTAGCCTTAAAAGACTTCCAATTTGCAAATCGAAGTTTACAAATATTTCAAGCTAATTCTAGTATTGAAGCGCAGGAAATATTACGGGCTGAACCTAATATTGCAGTTGCTTTGATTGATGTGGTTATGGAAACTGATGATGCTGGCTTGAAATTAATCGAGTTTATCCGTGACCAACTGAAATATTCTTTAATTCGACTTATTATCCGTACTGGACAACCCGGTATGGCTCCAGAAAAAGAAGTAGTTGAGCGTTATGATATTGACGACTATAAAAGCAAAACTGAATTAACCGAAGATAAACTTTATACTACCATGCGGGTGGCATTGAAATCTTATCGTGATCTTAAAACGCTTGATTCTAATCGTAAAGCATTAAAGAAAATTTTGGAAGCAGTGCCAGAATTTCATCACGTTCAATCTCTTAATCAGTTTTTTAATGGTGTATTGGGACAATTGATTGGTTTATGTAATTTAGGGGAAAATAGCTTAATTTCTACCGTTAATAATGGTTTAGTGATTGCAACTGATAGTCATGATGAAGTTACAATTCAAGCAGGAACGGGTCGATTTGCACCAACGGAAAAATCGATAGAAATGGAGGATATTCGTCAAATTTGCTTAAAAAAGATAGCTGGGGAGACAGTTACTAAAGTATTGCCATTAGATGCACTATTGATTCCGCTGGAAATTAATCAGAAACCCATAGGTTTTATTTACTTAGAGAATGCACAGCACCTAATTCAAGCTGATTTAGACCTTATTCAAATCATGGTGCAACAATGTTCTAGTGCCTTAGAAAATTTACAACTGTATCTTGATTTAAAAGTTGCTAATCAAAAAACATTGGAAATGCTAAAAATTGCTAAACAATCTCAACAAAAAGCCGAACAAGCGCAACAAAAAGCCGAAGTAGCAAGTAAAGCCAAAAGCCAGTTTTTAGCCAATATGAGTCATGAATTGCGCACGCCTTTAAATGCCATTATTGGTTATAGCGAAATGTTGCAGGAAACAGTTGAGGATTTAGCAGTAGAAGATGATGATTTTACTCCAGATTTACAAAAAATTCAGGATGCTGGCAAGCATTTATTAGAACTTATTAACGAAGTGCTTGATTTTTCTAAAATTGAATCTGGTAAAGTCGAATTATTTTTGGAAACTGTTGAATTAAATAAGGTGTTGAATGAAGTTGTCGCAACCATTCAACCTTTGGCGAAGAAAAGAGCAAATACTTTAACGGTTAAATTCGATGATAAATTAGGCAATTTGGATACTGATATTACTAAATTGCGTCAAATGTTATTGAATTTAATGAGCAATGCAGTTAAATTTACTGAAAATGGCTTGATTCATTTGGATGTAAAATATGATGGCGAATGGATAAATTTTTGTGTAACTGACAATGGTATTGGTATGACTGCCGAACAGCAGAAAAAACTGTTTGAACCATTTACACAAGGAGATTCCTCAATGACTCGTCGTTATGGTGGTACGGGTTTGGGATTAGCCATTACCCAAAAATTTGTTCAAATAATGGGTGGAACTCTTTGGGCAGAAAGCGAATTTGGACATGGAAGTACTTTTATCATGTCTTTACCAAAAATAACTAAAACTACTATATTATTAGATGAGCAAAATCAAACTAATACTGCAAAACACGAGGGAATTGTTTTAGTTATTGATAATGACGAAGTTGTTGGCGAATTATTTAGGGAAAATTTGAGTCAACTTGGTTATGCAGTGGCGGTGGCATTAGATGGAGATCAAGGTGTGGAATTAGCGCATAAACTTCGTCCCGATTGTATTCTGCTTGATGTAAATATGCCCGAAAAAGATGGTTGGGAAGTTTTATCCACCCTTAAAAATGATAAACAGTTGTCAATGATGCCAGTAATTATGATGTCTATGAATATTGATAAACAAAGAGGATATGCAATGGGCGCAACTGATTGTTTGGATAAAACAATGCTGCATAGTCAATTACCCATGTTGTTACAAAAACATCAAATTGGCGAAAGTTCTTCTGATATTATTTTGGTAGTTGATGATGATAAAATACAACGCAAAATGCTGACTATGTTATTTGAAGATAAAGGCTTACAAGTTTTATCGGCTGAAAATGGGCAAGTTGCTTTAGAACATCTTGAAGATAAAAAACCAACCCTAATTTTACTAGATTTAAATATGCCAGTTATGAATGGATTTGAATTTATTGAATATTTGCAAAATAATGAACAATGGCATTCTATTCCAGTTATAGTATTGACATCAAAAAAACTTTCTATAGTAGAACATTCGCATTTAAAACAGTGTGTAAAGAGTATTTTTAAAAAAGAAGATTTAAAACAAAATGAATTAATTTTACGTATTCATCAATTATTAAATAATTTAGTGAACATAAAAGAGGATAAATTAGATACTGAAGTTACGCAGATATGAAAA
>JAGLFE010000431.1 GCA_023144675.1 Thiomargarita sp.
CAAAGTAATGTTGTATAAAAATTAGATTAAATTAGAAATAAAAATGAGTGAACAACCACCGACTAAAGTAGGTGGCTTCAAAGAATCGCTGAAGCGGGCGATTAAGGCTAAAGCCTTCTAAAATTATAAGCTAAAGTTTACTAAAGGTTTTAATTAATTTTAAAATCATCATCATCATGAGATTGTGTTTCGATATAATGTTTAATAATTTCATCAGTTACATTACCACTACTACGAACAAAATATCCTCTTGCCCAAAAATATCTTCCCCAATATACTTTTTTTAATTGTGGAAACTTTGATAATACTAAATAAGATTTACCTTTTAAACGTTGTACTAATCGACTTATGCTCTGTTGAGGAGGAATTGATACTAAAATATGCACGTGGTCTTTTGATATAGCAAAATTAGAATAAAATGGTTACGAAATTATATAGGTATATATACTAACATTTTAGTATAATCAAATTATTCAATTTTTGCTATATATGTCCTTTTAATATATCTACTTGTAACTTACTACATTCTTTACGTATCACATTCCTTACAAAGGTCGCTAAGTCTTTTTTTAACACTTTTTTTCTATATTTTGTTACCCATACTATATGTAAATGGATCGAAAAGGCTGTATGTGAACCGTGCTTATAATATTTAATTTTCACATTATAACATATCTGCTAAAGCTTCTGCCTAAAGGCTGGGGTTTTAACCATCCCAAATAAACAATAAAACTTTGTTTGCTAGAGTAAGTTTGCAACCTGTTCTATAATGTTTTTCCTGACTCAAAATCTAATAAAAATGTTACGGGGGGGTAGCAAACTTTGTTCCTAAACTTGTTACTTAAAGTACTTTTCTAAAGTTCCAGAACGACGAATATCCAATGTAACACAATGGAATCCACCTCCCAACATCTTTGAATGTCTTAAATTCAGTGGAATAACATCAATACCATGGCTTTCCAAAAGCTTTATTAGTGGGATCTGATACTTATTAACAACGACTAAATTTGGATTGATACTAAATAAATTCATATCAATCCAATCACTACCAATACTGTTACGTCGATATTCCTTATCATACACATTCGTGTTTTCCATTGGGGGGCTATAAATAACTTCCCATTGCTTTAAAACGGCAGGCAGGGTATCGTCATTAACACGAGCCGGATTACAAAGCATCAACCCCGGACGTAAAGCAATAAAAGTAGAATCAATATGACTTCCATAATACGCATCTAGTTTCAGGAAATGTACTTTAAATGTATCACCTAGCATGGTTTGTAACCATTGTCCACCGAATTCGTTACCGGTGCTACTTAACAAATAAATCAAGTCCTGTCCCAAACGCAATACATTAGCAGCATCAAAAGCTGGTTCGCTATTCAATGGTATTGGCTTATTTAAATCAACATCGAACAACGAGTCTAAAAGCATCGGCTTAGGAGCACTATACCACTTTGCACCTGATTTTAAATAACCGTTCAACAAATCTTTATAAGCAAAAACTTCAAACATTCGACTACGAATTACATTAGGTGACTCAATGATTTGGTCACCAATAACGAGCATTATATCACGGGGACAGTAATTATAATATCCCGATGCTTCCCAATGAATGGTTGAAAATTTAGCTTCGTTGGGCCACGTTTTTGGTCGTTTAACAATAACACCTTGTTTTTCAAGAATTTCAACGAATTCATTGAGGTCTTCATCTGTTTCTTCAATCACTCTTTGAGGAAAATTACCATAGGGTATTTCATCAATAGTTCTGTCCGGAAATTCTGCCAATTGGGTACTTTTATCCGGGGTAGGATATCTGGCATTTAATGGATTGCCAACGATAACTTCTTCAAGCGGATCCCACTCATTATAACTACATACTTTCGACATAAATTAAAAAATCCTCACGGTTGTGTTTGAATAGAGGTTATTTTAGTACTTTCACATTTTACCAAAGGTAATGTTGAATTGAAAGTACTGGTTAAATAACCATTTTTTTAATGGAGTTTTCTTTATCAATCCTAATATACATAGACTTTATCAAGATACGGAGAAATCATAGCCCTCACGAGGGATTCATACATCAAATAAAATTCAATGCTGTCTCCTATAGAAAAAGATGTACTTGCCTCGGTAATATCAACCACAGTAATATCCTGACTTGAGCTAATTATTTCTATACCCTCCTGTACGCTTCTAAATCCATTCGTAAATATCGAAGTATATCCAAAATCAATAACAGCACGTTTTCGTAGTCCCTTATCAGGATAGGTATGATCTTTCTTATCCTTTATTTCTAATATTTCACCTTCCAGCCTAAAAGTTTCTTGATTAAAACAAGAAATTACTTGGTTTGTAATAGTATCATATCCTAAAAAAATGCCAGTTCCAATCCGTAACTGATTTATTTTATTAGGTAAAAAACCTTTGTAGAATAAATTCCAAATTCCAGTTCCTCCTATTGATAATATAGATGGTTTGAAGCGACATTGGTGTTCAGCTTTTTCAACACATTGAATAAAATTATTAAACCAATCTACCTTCGGTTCTGTTGATTTAAAACAACCAAAATTAGCACTGAATCCAGCAATTTGGACATTTTCAACCAAAGCTTTATTTAAAAAAGAAACTAGTTCTTCAGGAGGAATACCATCACGCATATCACCCATTTCTAGAGGAATAATGACTTGTGATTGCTTTGACAACGGATGCTGGCTATACTTTTTTAGTATTTCTAATTCACTGATAAAGATAAAATCACAATTTAAATGATTTTCTAGTTCAGAAAGAGAAGAATGTAACAGCATTTTTTTAACTTTTTTTCTAACTCCTTGAAAATTTTGTGGCTGAATTTCAGCAATGACATCTGCTCCTGCATCAATAATTGCTTGAATTATTTTGTTATCTCCACCACAACCTTTTGTAACCACAACAAGTTCAATGTGATTGTCTTGGCATATTTTTTGGGCAATGAGAAAATTTTGAATGATTTTATCAAGATTAATAATTATTTTTGCCATTAGGATTGCTGTTATTTGATAAATTAGTAGTCATTTTTGGGTAGTATCTTCCTATGAATATACATGGACATTATAAATGTAATAAGTTACGTTAGTCAATAACTTCGCCAAAAATCTGAGTATTAAACTAAGATATTAGACATCTTTCCTAAATAATTAAAAATGCTTTTATATCAATCAGTTAATATTTTATCTGTTTTTGTAAATTATTGAAATATAAAGTAAAAATTTATTTAGGAAAGATGTCTATTACAAAAATGCTTAAAAATCAATTGGATTTAATCTAACCATATTTAAATTAATAGGATAATTGACAAAGGTATTGGTTAGTGTGTTAATTAAGAAAACACCTATATCGTATAAAGATTTTTGGTTAATTTGGGTATTTGAGTTTCCATTGGCGTAGCTTGCTTATCTTTTAATGGACGCATGGAATAACCAAACCCCATAACATTTTCAGTGACTTGCAGTCCAATTGCACCGAAAACACCCATTTGCACAAAGATTGCGCCCATACCCATAAGGATACTTGTACTGCCTAACATAGCCAAGATTCTTTTCGTATCAGTTGATAAATTTTCAGCAACTTCAAATAAAACTGGCAAATGAGATATGTTACCATCCATTAATACAATCTGGGCTAAATCGGCTGTAATTGCACTTGCATCAGCAAAAGAAATCGATACATTCGCTTGTTTTATTGCAATGGTGTCATTAATACCATCACCAACAAAACAAACGGTTTTACCTTGTTTTTGCAGATTTTCTACGATAGTAGCCTTCTCTGCTGGGAGAACATCATAAAAATAACTATCCATTCCCAGTTCTTGGGCTAACTTTTGGGTTGGTTGTTTATGGTCGCCGGAAACGATACCAATATGTTTAACTTTGTGTTGCCGCAATCCATCTAGCATCTTTTTTATTTCTGGTCTTAATTGTGGTTTTATTTCAATCGCACCTTTAATCT
>JAGLFE010000432.1 GCA_023144675.1 Thiomargarita sp.
CCTATTTTAGGACTACCAAATATTTTAACTCTTAATTAGCATTTAAAGTTTAGCTGGTAGATTGTTACATATTGTTTATAAAGTGTAATTTTTATTTTATAGCGAAATTAGGATAAAACGGTTACGAAATTATGCAGTAAAGATAGATATAATAACATCTCAGTATAACTAAATTATTCTAGTTTTGCTATAATTAAATTGGAGAAAATAATGCTACGTTATTTATTAATCTTAATAGTTGTTTTAACTATTCCAGTACAAGCCGCTCGTTTGGCTTTGGTGATTGGTAATGGTGGATATAATGAACATCTTAATGGTTTGGAATTAACATATTTGCCTCATGCGGTCAATGATGCAAAAGATATGGCAGAAGTGCTGTATGATTTAGGTTTTGAAATAATATTGGTAACTGATGTCAATAAAAAAGCGATGAAAAAAGCCATACGTAAATTTGGAAAACGTTTAAAAACTTTTACACAAGATACGGATATCGGACTATTTTATTATTCTGGACATGGTTTTCAATATAATGAAGTTAATTATTTAGTTCCTTTGGAAGTTGATATTGAGCATGAAATTGATATTGAAGATGAAGCATTGAAAGCAGATTATATGTTACGTTTTATGAAATATGAAAGCAAAGCTATTAATATTGTAATTTTAGATGCCTGTCGAACTTCTATAAAAAATGTTTTGAGGAAAAAGAAAGGTTTTTTTGATGATGTACTTCCTGGTTTAGCAGAAATGGAAGCACCTGTTAATTCTTTAATTGCTTATGCTACTCAACCTAATAAAGATGCTAAAAGTGGACGACAAAATGATAATAATAGTTTATATACTAAGCATTTGTTAGCAACATTACGCAATAAGCCATATTTAGACGTAGCAAAATTATTTACTACCGTGCGTAATCAAGTGATGATGGAAGCTGAAAATGAAGACTTTCAGCAAATACCTTGGGAACAAACTTCTTTACAAACTAATTTCTGTTTTGGAAAATGTGAATCACCCATTATTAATGATAACTTATTAGTACTAGAGTCAACCAGAGAAGCTTTCACAGAACACGTCAACTTGTTTTTGGGCTTAGTATTAGAACTTGATAAAATAGGTGGTTCAAATGTTGGAAAGCATTATATCTACAAGACGGTATTAGAAAAAAAGAATGCTGAGAATGAAACACAGAAAAAGATATTAACAGAACTAAATTCAATACAAACCAAAGCACAAAAATTAGTGTTACTTAGTGTACGTTACGGAAAAAGGGAAAAAATGGAACTGAATGTTAATTCAGTCATTAATGAACTAAATAAGGTTATCAATATGTTAGGAACAAATAAAGAAGAACGAAAATCTGTTTCGCTTGATGTTTTGTATTCTTCCTTGGCAAATATATATTCATTGACTAGGATGCGGTGAAGAACAAAGCGCATCAATCGTGTT
>JAGLFE010000433.1 GCA_023144675.1 Thiomargarita sp.
CTTTTTCTTGGTACATTTCATCGGGAAAGTGCGCATTTTCACCAGCTTTGGATTCAATGGCAACGCTAAAGCCCATTTTCTGAAACCATTCAATCGTTTCGGGTGTAGCGGCGACACGCTTCTCATTCGCATGTACTTCTTTAGGGATTCCTATTTTTAAAGGCATATATTTTCCTTTTAATTAAAGGGTTTAGGGGTGGTTTTAACTAAGGTTTTAATCAAATATTCTAATTTACCTTAGATTTTTTAGAATTTATTGGAATAAAAGGTTGTAATGTATCTTTTTTCCCTGACTGCTTCAACATTGGGTTATAAGTGTTTTTAGATTCATAATTAATTTTCTAAGTTTTTACTTTTAGGATAAAAATCATCATCTAGTAATTGTTCAATCGAATAATGGCATTCGTTAGGAAAATAACTTTGAGGTAATTTAGTTTCTTTCATTGCCAAAACAACTGCTTTAGGGTAAATATCATTTACAGCTTCTTGAATTTTAGATTTTAAACTAGGTATTTTTTCCAATAGCAAAGTAAGTCTAGCACGTTGTTCAATAATGGTGTTTCTCCAACTTTTTCCGTCGTAATCTTGATACAGCAATTGTTTCTTCATTATGGGTAGTTGGATTTGCCACTTGAGTAAATGGGCGATTAAAATCATAAGGCGACTTTCTAATGAATGTAAATTACTTTTGCCCATATCTTCTAATTCCTCAATTAGATTTTCTGCATCAATTTCGTTAAACCGCCCAGCTTTTAAAAGTGTAATGTGGTGTTCAATCCATTGTTGGAAATCTTGTTCATACTTCATTTTTAAGTTCATAATTTATTTTTTAAGTTTTTAGGATAAAAATCATCATTTAGTAATTGTTCAATCGAATAAGGACATTTACTGGGAAAATAAGTTTGAGATAATTTAGTTTCTTTAACTGCGAATGCAACTGCTTTAGGATAGACTTTAATTATAGAACCTTGCATTTTTGGTTTTAAACTTGGCATATTTTCTAATGAATACGCAATCCGAGAACGTTGTTCAATAATGGTTTTTCGCCAACTTCTGCCGTCGTAATTTTCGTACATCATTTGCGTTCTCATTATGGGCAGTTGGATTTGCCACTTGAGTAAATGGGCGATTAAAACTATAAGGCGACTTTCTAATTCCCATAAATTACTTTTGCCCATATCTTCCAATTCCTCAATTAGATTTTCGGCATCAATTTCATTAAACCGCCCAGCTTTTAAAAGTGTAATGTGGTGTTCAATCCATTGTTGGAAATCTTGTTCATACTCCATTTTTAAATTCATAATTAACTTTCCAAATCAAGAAGGTAAATTGTAATTTTATTCAATCCAAGTTTTGAAAACTGTACGACCATTGTATTCAATTTACATGACTATAACTTAAAATAATAAGTTACTATCAATATGTTCATCGAAAAATATTTATGAATTACAAGCCAAACTTTTCACAAAATGCTTGTGGCGACATTACTTCAAAATGATGTCCTGCTGATAATCCTCTTAAAAAGTCCCGATTATCTGACACAATTTTATCAATTTTTTGCCATTCAGCAAAGCCACCAATAATCGCATCACCTTTTTTTAAGCCTTTTGATTCAAACATCTCAATATACATATTTGGAACTTGTTCATAATTCAATTGAATATTAGATTCATTAACAAGTTGATAAAATTCTTTCATATATGTATTTGGTAAGTTATGAACGAGTTCTATTCTGACCTGATTAGGAACAACAAAATTAAAATTAGACAAATTAAGCAGAATTTTTTGGCAAAATTCATTGTTTTTCAATAAACCAAATATCCATATATTGGTATCTAAACTAACCAACATTTCTATCCCCATATAATTCATCATAAACTTCTTCACGAGTTTGACGCAAATGTTCCAAAATATCTTCTCTGCTCATTTTAGCAAATGGATGATTCTCAGATACATCTTGCATAAGTTTCTTCATACGTATTTGCCAATCTAATGAATTAGGTTCAGTAACTACAATAGCAACTTTAGTTAATGGTGGTAAACCTGAAAGTGTAACTACGCCATTATTATTCACTACGATTTCATCAAAATGATATGTTTGCATTATTTTCCCTTATTTTCTTCTTAATTTTACCAATAAGTTATAATAAAAAATCTTTTATTTTCTCAATTACACAACAAAATCATTATATACCAATAATTAGGCATTTATGTTTTTAACATTTATAGTTAAGATTCTAACTTTCCAATTTCAGGATAAAAATCATCATCTAATAATTGTTCAACAGAATAAAGGCATTCAGCGGGAAAACAAGTTTGAGGTAATTTAGTTTCTTTCACTGCAAATGAAACTGCTTCAGAATAGGCATTATTCACAGCTTCTTGCATTTTAGGTTTCAAACTGGGAACTTTTTTCAAAAAAAAAGCAATTTGAGTACGCTGTTCAATTATTGTCTTTCTCCAATTTTTTTCATCGTAATCTTGATACATTAATTGTGTTTTCATTATGGGTAGTTGGATTTGCCACTTGAGTAAATGGGCAATTAAAACCATAAGACGGCTTTCTAATGTATGTAAATTGCTTTTGCCCATATCTTCCAATTCCTCAATTAGATTTTCGGCATCAATTTCATTAAACCGTCCAGCTTTTAAAAGTGTAATGTGGTGTTCAATCCATTGTTGGAAATCTTGTTCATATTCCATTTTTAAATTCATAATTAACTTTCCAAATCAAGAAGGTAAATTGTAATTTTATTCAATCCAAGTTTTGAAAACTGGTTTAATTATTGATTTTCAAAAACATTTAAAAGACGATTAGTATTACCTAAATTATAAATTGCTAGAATTACGAATTATTAATTGCTAATAATTTTTTTTAAAAAGTAATTTAAATTTATCGAATTTAGTTAATTATGCTAAAAATTTGTTTTACGCTTAATTTTCAATTATTTATATTTTTGAAATAAACTATATCATTTTAAATCTATTATAAATGTAATAAAAAAGCAATTAAATATTTACTATTTTATAGTATGATATCAAATATCGTTTTGAGTATAAAGTACTAATCTCAATATTTATTCCTCCTATTTTTAAACTTTTGCTAAAAAACGTAGAGTTGATATTATTGCTTGGTGCGATGGTATCAGCTACTTATTATATTTTTTTATAACACCCATCTTTAAGTTCTTAAATCAAAACTATAATACTCTTTCAAATATAAAGATTTATATTTTTTTGAAGATATTCTTATTTCTTGATACAACTTTTTATCTATTTTATTCTTAGAAATTGAAAAAAGAAAAACTATTAACACTTAATAAATATTGTGGATATTTGGAACATTATCGCACTTGCGATCATACAAGGATTAACCGAATTTTTACCTATTTCCAGTTCAGCGCACCTTATTTTATTTCCGCAAATAATGGGGCAAGAGGACCAGGGTTTAGCATTTGATGTTGCTGTACATTTTGGCTCATTATTGGCAGTATTAATTTATTTTCGCCATGATTTAAAACCATTATTATTAAGTTGGCTAAAATCTATTCAAACTAGACAATTGACAGCAGAAAGTCGTTTAGTTTGGGGCATATTTTTAGGAACTATACCAGTTGCAGTATTTGGTTTGCTAATTTTAGTTTTAAATTTAGAAAATGATCTAAGATCGGCTTTCATTATTGCAACAGCGACAATTTTCTTTGCTGTACTACTTTGGTTAGCCGATATAATGGGCAAACAAAAACGAGATGAATTAAGTTTAACGGGCAAAGATATTTTAATCATTGGACTGGCTCAAGCTGTAGCTTTGATTCCTGGAACTTCACGCTCGGGAATTACTATAACAGCAGCGTTAGCATTAGGATTAACTAGGAAAGCGGCGGCTCGATTTTCATTTTTACTAGCTATCCCAGTTATCATCTTAGCTGGGGCTGTTGAAACTATAAAATTAGTTCAACAAACGGATATTTTAAATTGGTATGCCTTAATATTAGGTTTTACTTTTTCCGCATTAAGTGCTTATATATGTATTTATTTTTTTATTAGTTTATTAGATAGAATTAGTATGTTACCGTTCGTAATTTACCGCATTTTATTAGGTATTGCATTATTTATTTGGGTTGTTGTATATGTTTAATCAGTTGCAAAATAATTTGTATTTTAAAAAATTTTGGTTAGTTGTAGGTTTTATTTTAGTTTCCACAGTCATTACTTTATCTATAATTTCTTCTCCACCTAATATTATACCTTCAATACAGTATGGCGATAAGTTGGGACATGCCTTAGCTTATTTTACTTTAATGGCGTGGTTTGCACAAATTTATCATTCATCAAGCCAACGTTTCTACTTAGTCATTGGACTTTTTTTACTGGGTATAACTTTAGAAATTTTACAAAGTTTAGGTGGAATACGCTACGCCGAATGGCAAGATATTCTCGCAAATACTACGGGAATTTTATTAGCATGGCAATTAACTAAACAGCGTTTTGGTTATATACTGTTTTTCATTGAAAAAAGAATACTTGCTATTATCAGAAAATTTTAGCCTATTATCTAAGCTAAATATCCATTTCATTCATCCTTTTCAAAAAAATGCTAAAAATTTCTATTATTTTTATAAAATAAAAGGATTTACATTATGTTTGACGATTTTTATATGGAAAAAAAAATTAAAAATTCAAATGTTTCAACAAGCTTAGACCCAATTATTATAGGAACAAAATTACCAAGTTCTACTGATGTAAAAGTAGTAGCTGGCAAAAATTATGATATTAGGCAACCGATTCCAATAAAATACCAAACAGTTAGAGAACATTTTTTATCAGCTCGTAAAAACTTTTGGATTCCGAATGAAATTCCAATGGGAGAAGATAAATTACAATGGGAATTAGGTAAATTAACAGAATCTGAAATGTGGCTATTTAAGACTAATATTTCTTACTTAACAGCAGGTGATAATTTAGTACCTGATAATTTGGTTAATGTTGTTTTAAAATATATTACAGCTAATGAAATGCGCCAATATTTAAGATGGCAAGTTGCGGAAGAAAGTAACCATATTGAGTCTTATCTATTCATTTTAGAATCATTTGGTTTAGACGAACAAGGTCAAGGACAGATTTTTAATCTTTACCAAGAAATGCCTGAATTGGTAAAAAAAATAAATTGGAATTTAGATTTTACAAATAATGTTATTGATTTGGAAGATGCTTTTAAGGTAGAAAAATCTGAATATGCAGATTCACCAGAATTATTAACCTCTTTAATCAAAGATTTAATTGCTTATTATATTTTTGAATATTTATTTTTTCCAGCAGGTTTTGCCCAAATTTTTGCATTAGCTCGTAATGGTAAATTGAGAAATACTGCTCAACAGTACGGTTATATATGGCGTGATGAAACTTTACATGCTTCCAATTGCCTGTGGTTAATCAAGCAAATTATTAGAGAAAATAATAATTTATGGAATAATAATTTACAAGATTATAGTAGAATGATTATAGATGAAGCAGTGCAACTAGAAATTTTACATGCTCAAGCTGCTATGCCTGATGGCGGTATTGTTGGGATGCCAATTGCTACTTATATTGAATACATTAATTTTATAGCAGATAATATCTGTAGAAATTTAGAATTACCACTTTTATATCATATAAATTCACACCCAATGCCTTGGATTAGTGAATATGAAATTAATCAAGAAGTCAATTTTTTTGAAGGGCGGGTTCGTGAATATCAGACAGGTTCACAATTAGAATGGTAGTTAAGTGGCGAAATAAAACTGGCTAAATCCAAATAAATTTATGATAGCATTAATTTACGCTTTAAATTGGATTGATTTAAGTATGATTACTTTCATTTTATTATCCGTAATTGTTAGCTTTTTTCACGGTTTTATCGAAGAATTATTTTCATTTTTAGCTTGGTTTTTTGCATTTATTATCGCATTTCTATTTTTAGATGAATGGGCAAACTTATTAATTATATTGGTACCTAAATATATGGATTTACGTCTAGTGGTTGCTTTCATCAGTTTATTTTTATTTAGCTTTATTCTTATTGAATGGATTAATTATTTAATTATAAACTCGCTTGGTGGGCGATTTTACTTATCTTTACTAAATCGTTTTGTTGCTACTATATTTGGTTTTGCTAGAAGTATGGTTATTATTGTTGCAATAATTTTTTTATTAGGCTTAAGTTATTTACCTACTAAAATAGAATGGCAACAATCTATTTTAATTACCAATATTAAACCGATTGTAGTAAAATTACGTAGTTATTTACCATTTGAGGTTGCAATCCAATTTAATTTTGAACCTCCACCTGAATGGACTTCATTTTCTTCTTATTAGGTTTGGAATAATTGTTTTATGTGTGGAATTATCGGAATTGTTGGGAAATCACGAGTCAATCAATCTATATATGATGGACTAACCGCATTACAACATCGTGGACAAGATGCAGCAGGCATTGTTACTTGTGAACATGATCGCTTGTATTTACGTAAAAATAACGGCTTGGTTCGAGATGTTTTCCAAACTCGCCACATGTTAAATTTACGTGGTAATATGGGCATTGGACATGTACGTTATCCTACCGCAGGTTGTTCATCTAGTGCGGAAGCACAACCATTTTACGTTAATTCTCCTTATGGTATTGCTTTAGCACATAATGGTAATTTAGTCAATGCAGAAAATTTGAAAAAAGATTTATTTCAAGAAGATTTACGACATATTAATACCAATTCTGATTCCGAAGTATTATTAAATGTACTCGCCCATGAATTGCAAATTTTAGGAAAATTGAAGATTAATCAAGAAGATATTTTTAAAGCAGTTGAGGGAATTTATAAACGTTGTTCTGGGGGATACGCAGCGGTTGCATTGATTATTGGTATTGGCATATTGGCATTTCGTGGACCTAATGGAATTCGACCAATTGTTTTTGGCAAGCGAGAAACCAAAGCTGGTACAGAATACATGGTTGCATCGGAAAGTGCGGCTCTTGACATACTTGGATTTGAATTAATTCGTGATATTGCACCAGGAGAAGCTATTTTTATTTCTGTTGATGGCAAACTTCATACTCAACAATGTATAAAAAATTCATTGCATGCACCTTGCATTTTTGAAATTATTTACATGGCACGTCCTGATTCAATTATAGATGGTATATCGGTTTATAAAGCCCGTTTACGTATGGGAAAAACTTTAGCTAAAAAAATATTACGTTTGTATCCTAAACATGATATTGATGTAGTTATTCCAATTCCAGATACCAGTCGTACCGCTGCCGTTCAAGTAGCTTATATTTTAAATCGAAAATATCGCGAAGGTTTTGTTAAAAATCGTTATATTCCACGTACTTTTATTATGGCTGAACAAAATTTACGTAAAAAGTCAGTTCGGCAAAAATTAAATGCAATTTCTTTAGAATTTAAAGGAAAAAATGTGTTATTAATTGACGATTCTATTGTGCGCGGTACAACTTGTAAACAAATTATTCAAATGGCACGTGATGCTGGTGCAAATAAAGTATATTTTGCTTCAGCCGCTCCACCAATTCGTTACCCCAATGTTTATGGAATTGATATGCCTTCGGCTAAAGAATTGTTAGCTTATAATAGTACTACGAAGGAAATTGCTGAAAAAATTGGAGCAGATTGGCTGGTTTATCAAGATTTAGAGGATTTAATTGCTTGCGCTCGTAAAGGTAATAAAAATATAAAACAATTTGATATATCTTGCTTTACGGGTAATTATATAACTGGTGATATTGATGAAGCCTATTTAGCTACACTGGAAAATCATCGTAATGATGCCGCTAAAATTGAAAATGAATCAATTTATAAAACTGAATTACTGGATTTAAATAACAATATTCCTGAAGAAAATATGGAATAAAATATGTTGAAATATTTAAAAATATCTTATGTTCAATTTTTTATACTTGCTATTGGTACATTATTAGTATATGGGCATACTTTGGATGCACCCTTTTATTTAGATGATTTCTCTTCCATTCAAGAAAATCCAATTATTTTTGATTGGAAAGGTACTTTATCTGAACTTTGGCAATTTGCACCGTTACGCATTATTGGCTATCTAAGTTTTGCCCTTAATTACCAATTGCATCAATTCCAAGTTGCTGGTTATCATATTGTTAATATAATTATCCATTTACTGGTTGGTTTTGCCGTATGGAGTATTTTATATGGTTTAATTAACACTTCAGTTGCCAAAAATAACTTATCTAAAAATGGTCAACAATGGCTACCTTTAATTGTAGCTTTAATTTTTATTTTACACCCTTTACATATCCAAAGTGTTACCTATATTGTTCAAAGACTTGCTTCGCTGGCGGCATTATTTTATTTCGCTTCAATGGCATGTTTTATTCAAGCACGTTTGTCGGTTTATAATAAACAGCGAATTTTTTGGATAATATTTTGCTCACTATTTGCATTACTAGCCTTTTTCACCAAGCAAAATACTTTTACGTTACCCATCGCTTTTATATTAATAGAATTACTATTTTTTACCTATAATAAACAACGATTATTATTAGCTGGTATTATCGCATTATTAAGCATTATTATGGTGTGGATATTAGTAACTTTAAGTTTTGGGAAAAATCCGTTTTCTTTGGAAGTTATACAAACTCTGACTAGAGAAACCACAACTATCTCACGAACTGCTTATTTAGCTACTCAAATGAGCGTATTATGGACTTATATTAGTCTATTTTTTTGGTCAGCTAGTTCGCACATAGATTATAACTATCCAATTACCGAACATTTTTTATACGTCCATGAAAATTATCATATAATAGCTCGTTTTTTCCATAGTGTAGCTATTTGGGCATTATTAGGGCATTTATTATTATTATCCATCGCTTTATATAATTGGCATCGTCGTCCATTAGTTGCATTTGGGATTTTTTTTTACTATTTAGCTCATGCAATAGAATCCAGTATAATTCCTATTCGAGATGTAATATTTGAACACCGAACTTACTTGCCAAATTTAGGATTGATTATTTTATGTAGTTGGTTACTGGTTGAACAGTTTCCACGTTGGTTTAACCAGCGCATAACTCAATTTATTATCATAGTTTTACTGATTGTTTTAGCAACCATAACTTGGCAACGCAATCAAATGTGGCGTGATCCAGTACTTTTATGGCAGCATAATATTGAACAAGCTCCTGAAAAGAAAAGAGGCTGGGTTATTTTAGGTAAGCATTTAGTGCAAAGAGGGCAACAAGAAAAACAACAAGGAAATATTACTCAAGCTAAGGAAATATTACGTAAAAGTATTGTCATCCTAAAAAATAGTGTGGTTGAAACTAGGAATTTAGATGGTTCTTTATCCGTTGCTTTTACGCCTGAAGTCGCCCTTAACTTAATCGTGGCTTATAAAACTTTAGGTGAATATAATTCTGCGTTAAAATGGATTGACAACTCATTAAAATTAAGGCAACAATTACGCCCGTTTGATCAGGCTAAATTTTTAGTAAATCAAGGTAATATTTTCTTTGAATTGAAACGTTATGCAAAAGCAGAACATTCTTATCGGCAAGCTATTCAAGTTTATCCTTATAATTTAAAAGCACAGATTAATTTAGGTAGTTTATTAAGTATAACTGGGCGTTATAAAGAAGCAATTCACTGGTACGAGAATATTATTGCAATTAATCCTAGTAATCAGTATGTTAAAACTAGGTTGCAGAAATTAAAAGCTTTGCAACGTTAATTATAGAAGATTTAAAACAAGGAATAATAACGAGTGAAAAAATACTCAATTCTATCATTATTTAGTGGTTGTGGCGGACTTGACTT
>JAGLFE010000434.1 GCA_023144675.1 Thiomargarita sp.
TGGAATCAAAAAGGTGGAATATATTTTTTAACAAAAGAAGCACAAAAAGAAGTATTACAAGAATATGGTAAAGATTTTTATTTTAAATTGCCAAAAAAAGGAACGAATCCAAGAGGTATAGAAATTACAAATAAAGCTATAAATAAGCTTGTGGAACATAATTCCACCAAAAAAATTGAAATAAATTGGATAAGAAGTAATTCTATTAAATATAACTCTTATGATAAGTGGGTTGAACATTGGAAAAATGATAAAAATACATAAATAACTAAGCTTTTATTTAAATCCAAATTTTAAAAAACTGTCTGAACCATTGATAAAATAGAAAATTATATTGATTATTTTTATAAATAGTTATACTACTGAATTAATTGTTAAAAATTTTTATGGCACAAATACCAGATATAAATCCCAATATTGATACCGAAGTTAAAGAAGCGCCAGCTAAATTAAAACGTCCTCCACTTTATAAAGTTATATTACTTAATGATGATTATACCCCCATGGACTTTGTTGTACATATATTAAAAATATTCTTCAGAATGAATGAAGAAATGGCGACCCAGGTTATGTTGCAAGTACATTTTCAAGGTAAAGGTATTTGTGGTACTTTTACCCGTGAAATTGCGGAAACCAAAGTCGCTCAAGTTAATAACTATTCTCGTGAAAAACAACATCCTTTATTATGTAAGATGGAGAAATCAACTAATGAGGAATAGAAATTTTTTTATACATAGGTATAATTTATGCTTTTCAAATTATGCTATTTATTATAATTTCAAGATTTTATTTTTAATTATGGGTTGTTAGTACGGCTATGTTAAATAAAGAATTAGAAAAAAATTTAAATGCTGCTTTTCAAGTAGCACGCAAAAAACGCTTTGAATTTATGACAGTTGAACACTTGTTATTAGTATTATTAGAAGATCAAGCTACTATTGAAGTTTTACAAGCTTGTGGAGCTGATTTAAATATTTTACATAAAGATTTATCCACCTTTTTAGAACAAGATACACCTAAACTTTTACCAGAAGAAAAACGTGATACTCAACCAACACTTGGCTTTCAACGAGTATTACAAAGAGCTGTTTTTAACGTGCAAAGTTCGGGTAAAAAAGAAGTGGTAGGTGCAAATATTTTAATTGCTATTTTTTCAGAACACGATTCACAAGCAGTTTATTTTTTAGAAAAACAAAATATTAACCGTTTAGATATTATTAACTATATTTCTCATGGTATTTCTAAATCTGAAGATGATGATTTTACTCAAGAATCAGATGAAGAATCAAATGCTGAAGATGCTAAACCAGCGAAAAATCCATTAGAACTTTTTACTATTAATTTAAATGAACTGGCAAAATCTGGCAAAATTGACCCACTAATTGGGCGAGAACCAGAAATAGAGCGCGTTTTACAAATTTTATGTCGGCGACGCAAAAATAATCCCTTATTAGTTGGAGAAGCGGGAGTTGGAAAAACAGCCTTGGCAGAAGGTTTGGCTAAATTAATAGAAGATACTAACGTGCCAGATATATTGGCAAATAGCATCGTATATTCCCTTGATTTGGGAGCATTATTAGCTGGTACTAAATATCGGGGCGATTTTGAAAAACGTCTTAAAGCAGTTTTAAGCGAACTATATAATATTCCCAATTCCATCCTATTTATTGACGAAATTCACACCATTATTGGAGCTGGTTCTTCATCGGGAAGTACGATGGATGCCTCTAATTTAATCAAACCTGCCTTAGCTTCAGGTGATTTAAAATGTATTGGTTCAACTACTTATAAAGAATATCGGGGAATTTTTGAAAAAGACCATGCTTTATCGCGCCGCTTCCAAAAAATTGATATTAATGAACCTTCCGTAGAAGACAGCATTCAAATTTTAAAAGGTTTGAAATC
>JAGLFE010000435.1 GCA_023144675.1 Thiomargarita sp.
ATTTCTTGGTAGATAGTTACATTAAATTTAAATACTAAAATCTTTGAATTTTAATAATCCTTAGTAATAAGATTATTTTCAATTCTGTTTTTTCCTTTTGCGTAACTTCAGTTGTATAATATAAAAAATAATTAACTTAATCAGAATTATTATAAAATGAATGACATTATCCAACAATTAACTCAAGTTTTAGCTGAACGTAAAACTGCTGATCCTGATAAATCTTATGTTGCTGGTTTATATGCAAAAGGTTTAGATCAAATTCTAAAAAAAGTCGGCGAAGAAGCCGCTGAAACTATTATTGCCGCTAAAAATGAAAATAAAGAGCAATTAATTTACGAAATGGCTGATTTATGGTTTCATTCTATGGTATTATTAATACATCAAGGCATAGAGCCTCAATCTATATTAAATGAATTAGAACGCCGTTTTGGTTTATCAGGTCTTGAAGAAAAAGCACAAAGGAAATAAATGAAAACTGATTTAGATTGTTTATTTTGTAAAATTATTGCAGGCACAGTGCCTTCCGATCAAGTTTATAGCGATGATCAAGTTATCGTATTTAAAGATATTAATCCTAAAGCACCTGTTCACTTGTTAATCGTTCCCCGAGACCATATTATTAGTCTTAACGAACTTGAAAATAACCATGATAAATTAATAGGTCATATCATGCGTTTATTGCCTAAACTTGCTAAAGAACAGGGATTAGATAATGGCTTTCGTACTATTATTAATACTGGTCGAGGTGGAGGTCAGATAGTATTTCATTTACATATTCACTTACTTGGTGGTAAGGAACATTTAGGCGGTTTTTAAACTAAAAAAGGATTAAATTATGATGGGTATTAGTATTTGGCAATTATTAATTATTTTAGTAATTGTAGTTGTATTATTTGGTACAAAAAAATTAAGAAATATTGGTGGTGATTTAGGTGGTGCAATCAAAAATTTCCGACAATCAATGCGTGATACTGAAGTTGAAGAAGCTCAGTCTAAACAAGAAAATATTAATGAAAAATCAAAATCTCCAGAACAAGTTGCTCAAGAAGAAAATAAGGGCAAAGTTATTGAAGGGCAAATTACTGATAAACAAGTTAATAAAGTAATATAATGTTCGATATTGGTTTTTGGGAACTTTGTTTAATTACTGTAATTGCATTGCTAGTATTTGGACCAGAAAAATTACCAGAAGTGGCTCGTAGTGCGGGACAATGGGCTGGGCGAATTCGTTATTTCATCAGTACTTTTAAACAGGATATTGATAGAGAATTACATCTCCAAGAAATGCGAGATAGTATTAAACAAAGCGACCAAAATGGGCTTCACGAATTTATTGAAGAAACTAAAACAGATTTAAATAACTTAAATAAACCCATTAATCTTGATTCAGATAGCAAACCAGCAGATAAAAAAGATAGTAATTCTGATATAGCTACAACTGAAAATACTTCAAATCTTGATACAACCAAACAAACTCCTTCTTCTTAACACAAATTAATATGGCAAGTTTAAATTCTCCAAAGGATATGTCGTTTGTTCAACATTTAATAGAACTACGAGATCGCCTATTAAAAATCATTTTAGCAATTGTTCTCATTTTATTTGTGTTAATGCCTTTTGCAACTGAATTATTTGAATTGTTGGCAAAACCTTTATTAGATTTAATGCCAGAAGGCTATGAAATGATTGCCATTGATGTGGTTTCTCCATTTTTTACCCCGTTCAAATTAACCTTAATGTTATCGATATTTTTGGCGATGCCAGTAATTCTTTATTACTTATGGGGATTTGTTGCGCCAGGATTATATACGCATGAAAAATCATTGGTATTGCCATTACTGGTTTCTAGCACTTTGTTGTTTTATTCAGGCATTGTATTTGCGTATTATTTGGTATTTCCCATCATTTTTGGATTCATGCTGTCTATGACTCCTGATGGTGTCGCAATGACGACCGATATTAGTCGCTATTTGGATTTTGTGTTAAAACTAATTTTTGCTTTTGGCGTAGCTTTTCAAGTGCCGATTATTACCATTTTATTGGTTAGAACTGGAATAGTTAGCGTTGAAGCATTGGCAAATAAACGCCCACATATTATTGTGGCAGCTTTTGTAGTTGGGATGTTGATGACTCCACCTGATATGATTTCTCAAACTTTATTAGCTATTCCAATTTGGATATTGTTTGAGATAGGTTTATTTATAGCGCGTGGAGTTCGTACTAAGAAAACGGAAGATATTGATAATAAACCAGCTTTAATTGAAGAAACTGATCAAGTTATGGGTCGGATTGAAAATAAAAAGGATTAATTTACTGTAATAAACCTGATAGATTTTAAATTTCTGTCAGGTTTAACAAGAAAGTTTCAGTTCATTAGCATCAAGCGTTTAATTATAAAATATAATTTTGCAAAGCTTCTAAAAACATATCATTTTCTGCTTCTAAACCGATAGAAACTCGCAAATAGTTAGGCATATTAGCTATAGGACGTGTAATTACGCCACAACGTAACAGTTTTTCATAGACTTCCATTGCATTACCTACATTAACTGCAACAAAATTTCCTAAAGAAGGAATAAAAGCCAAGTTTAAGCGTTTAAATGCTGTAGTTAATTGTTGCATTCCAACTTGGTTAATGGCAATACTCCGTTTAAGATAATCATTATCAGCTAACATACAATTAGCAGCTACTAAAGCGAGACTATTGACATTAAAAGGTTGTCGCACTCGATTTAATAAATGCGCAATATTCGGCTGGGAAATGGCATAACCAACTCGTAAACCTGCTAATCCATAAGCCTTTGAAAAAGTTCGCATTACAACTAAATTAGGAAAATCCTTCAACCATTGCAAGCTATCTGGATAAGCTGGATTTTCAACTGAAGCATATTCAAAATAAGCTTCATCAACCACTACAATTACCGATTCAGGCACTTGTTTCAAAAATGTTTGCAATTCTAATTTATCTATCCAAGTACCAGTCGGATTATTAGGGTTGGCAATGAATATTAGACGAGTATCGGAGTTAATCGCTTGTTGCATCGCAATTAAATCATGTCCCCAATTTTTAGCTGGAACTTGCAAATGTTTTGCGCCTAAAGCTTGAGTAATTAAGGCATAGACTGGAAACGAATATTGTGAATATATGATAGAATTTTCGGTCGTAACAAAAGTTCGAGCAATTAATTCTAATAGCTCATTAGAACCATTGCCTAAAGTAATCATTTCCGTTTCAACTTGATATTTCTGTGCCAGCGATTTTTTTAACGCAAAACCATTGCCATCTGGATAACGAGTCAAATCTTGTAAATGAGCTTGTATAAATACTTTAGCTCGTTCGCTTAAACCTAAAGGATTTTCATTGGAAGCCAGTTTAACAATATTTTGAATTCCATATTCTCGCTTCAACTCCTCAATTGGTTTTCCTGGTTGATAAGGCTGTAAAGCTTGTACGGCTGGTGTGGCTAGTTGAAAAAAATCATAACTCATTACATTATTCCCAAATTAAGATAAGCTACGTGGATAAGAACCTAAATTCTTAACTAAAGAGGTATATCGTTTTAAATCCCGAATCGCTTGACCAATATGATTATCTTCAATATGCCCTTCAATATCGACAAAAAATACATATTCCCAAATATCTTGACGAGAAGGACGTGATTCAATATGAGTCATACTGATATTATTTTTCGCAAAAGGAGATAACATTTGATATAAAATCCCTGGTTTATTCGGACTAGACAATAATAATGAGGTTTTATCGTTACCCGTAGGCGAAGGCTGGTCTTGCCCTAAAATAGCAAATCGGGTGGTATTATTAACATCATCTTCAATACGGGAAGCAAGAATTTTTAGATTATAAATTTCTGCTGTTATTTTACCAGCAATAGCCGCCGATCCTTCCTCTTTAGAAGCATAAACAGCCGCTTCAGCGTTACTATTCACTGCAACTCGCTCAATTGTTGGAATGCGATTATCCAGCCAAGCTCGACATTGGGCAAAAGATTGTTGATGGGCATAAATACGTTTAATATTATCTAAATTTTCTGTCATTGCCAGTAAATGGTGATGAATAGGCAAAGCTATTTCACTGCAAATTTTGAGAGGCGTTTTAATTAAACAATCTAAGGTTTGATTAACACCACCTTCGGTAGAATTTTCGATAGGAACTACTCCATATTGCGCAATACCTATTTCTACTTCACGAAATACTTCGTCAATAGTTTGCAAAGGAATACCTTCTATTTTATGACCAAAATGTTTATAAACTGCATATTGTGAATAGGTTCCTGCTGGTCCTAAAAATGCAACTTTTAATGGTTTCTGTAAAGCAAGACAAGCCGACATAATTTCTCGAAAAATAAGAATTAAACTATCATTAGCTAAAGGTCCTCGATTACGTTTAATAATGTTATTAACTACCTCTGCTTCTCGTTCAGGACGATAAAAATGAGGTTTTTCTTTTTCCGCATATTTAGCTTCGGCAACTTTTTGCGCCGCCCGTGCGCGTTGTGTAATTAATGCTTGAATTTCTATGTCTAATTTATCAATTTGGTTACGAAGTTCGTCTAATTGTTTATTACTCATAAGGTTTATAATTTACAAACTCGCTTGTTTATTGTTTTAAATACTGAGATTAGGCAGATGAATTAATAGTTAGAAAATATAAGTCTTGAAATTATTATAAATTTAGGTAGTTTTGCACAAAGTAGTGGTGAATTTGTTAAATATTTTATACTTAGGAATGAGGATTTTATAATATCCTAAACTAAGTTGCTAAGAAATGTCAAAAAATGTATCATAGCTATCCATGAAAATACAAAAATATGCTCCAAAAATTGAAATAAAAATGCGTGATTTCTATGATAGTTTATCAGAAAAATATCGCCGTCGTTATGCTACTATCGAAGCAGAAAAATTAGGTTATGGTGGTGCAAGTTATATACGACAACTGTTCAATTGTGATAATCGTACTATTTTACATGGTAAACAAGATTTAGAATTAGATTTATTAAAAGAAAATACTGGTGTTAGGCAGCTTGGTGGTGGACGTAAATCAATAATAGAAACAACAGAAGGAATAGAAGAAGCCTTTTTAGAAGTAATAAAAGACCATACAGTAAGTTCTCCAATGGATGAAACAATAAAATGGACAAACTTATCTCGTTAATCTATTGCTAATAAGCTTAAAGATAAAGGGTTGTAAGCGTTACAGTAATTGATAAACTATTAAGAAAACATAACTTTTATCGCCGTCAGGTATTTAAATCTGAGGTTGAAAAATATTCCAAATCGTGATGGGCAATTCAAAAATATTGAACGCTTAATTCAAGAATATCATGATGCAGGAAATACTGTTATGAGTATGGATGTAAAAAAAAAGAATTGATCGGAAATTTATTTCGTGAAGGCAAAGTTTATACGCAAGATATTATAAATGTTTATGATCATGATTTTGTATCTACAAGCAGATGGAAAAATTGTTCCACATGGACTATATGATGTACATCGTAATATTGGTTATATCACTTTAGGTATTAGTAATGATACATCTGAATTTGCTGGTGAATGTGTTCGTCAATGGCGATTAAATCATGGTCAAATTGAATATCCAAATAGGACTTACGCATTGACAAAAGTATTATAATATGAATCAGTAAAATAATTCATTAAAAAAGAATCTTATGAGAGAAATAAGTCGTCCATCAACAGTTAATTGTACATTATCAATGTATATATCTT
Source organism: Thiomargarita sp. (assembly GCA_023144675.1). Taxonomy (GTDB): domain Bacteria; phylum Pseudomonadota; class Gammaproteobacteria; order Beggiatoales; family Beggiatoaceae; genus JAGLFE01. The sequence continues at coordinate 5,746 of JAGLFE010000435.1, forward strand.
ATATATTAAGGACTCAGGATTTAATAATCTTCCAAAGTTTCTTCAAACTAGTAAAGTCTTAAATGCCTAATAGATTTAAGTTTAGGATATTATAAAATCCTCATTCCTAAACGAACCAAAATATATAAATTGCAGTAGGCTAGGAGAGTTTTTTAAACAGAGAAAACTTAACACCAGAAGATTTATTTTTAGAAGCAAAATCACAATTAAATTTGGAAGGTGGTATGTTGAGTGTGGATGACACAGTATTAATGCGAATAAAGGGTTAAAAATGTAAGATGTTGAATTTATTGTAAATTAAAAATTTAAATTATTTTTGTGCAATTTTAACTTATTAACTGAAGTTACGCAAAAGGAAAAACTAGAATTGAAAATAAGCTTATTATAAGGATTATTAAAACTCAAAGATTTTAGTA
>JAGLFE010000436.1 GCA_023144675.1 Thiomargarita sp.
AAAAATATGGCACGTCTTACCGTAGAAGATTGTTTAGAAAACGTAGATAATCGTTTTAATTTAGTATTATTAGCCAGTAAACGCGCCCGTCAAATTATGATGGGAGCCGATCCATTAGTACCACCTGAAAATGATAAAGCAACCGTTATTGCGTTACGGGAAATCGCTGAAGGTAAAATTAGTGCTAATGATTTTGATAAAACACCCAGTTTTTAAATGGATTAAATTTTGTGGGCAGTTGATATGCACGAATTTTTATTAGATTTGTATAAAAACGCCATATTCCAGTTCTGCAAATGAGCAAATTTATCAACATTATCATATCATTCTTGCCCAAGCTGAAATTGAGTAACCACTTCCAAAACCAAGTAAACTTAGTAATCCTAAACAATTAGATATACTTAACCGACTGAAAATATGCAATTGAAGTACTTGCATTTGAGCTTGATGTTTCGTTCAAAAGGCTTAACCGTATCTATTTATTTAGGCAATTTGTTTTCACGTTGCACTGGTTAATTAATCATTGTAGGTAGTTACATAATTTTAATCAATGAAAAATAAATAATATTTGAAAGTAAAATGATTGATAAACAAATTTTTTATACGCTAGGTCAAAAAATATTTCAATTATTAAAATGGATTTGGATGCGTCTTTTAGATATTTATCATCCAGATAATTTAAAAAAACGTGGCTTGTTACATAGTATTATTTTAATCAGCTCAACTGTTTTAGGTACTATATTATTTATTGCTTTATGGTGGAATCATAACCCTAGTTTTTTTGATGTAAAAGAGTTAGCTGAAGAAAAGGCAAAATATTATGATGAAAAATTAATTCCTGGTTATGTAACAGTTAATACTTTGATTGAAATAGCGGATATTTTAGTAAATAAATCAGGTGGTTATTTAACTAATGATATTATTATCCCCAGTGTTTTTATGGATGATACTCCAAGTTGGGAATGGGGAGTATTGCAACAAGTGCGTGATTTTTCTAAAGCTTTACGTAATGATATGAGTCATTCCCAAATTCAATCAGAAGACCCTGATTTAGCAAAAGCAGTTCCTAAATTTAATACTGAACATAATTCATGGTTTTGGCCAGCCAGCGAGGATGAATATGAACAAGGTATTGATTTTTTGGAAAATTATTTACATAGATTAGCTAATCCAAAAAATAATAATGCTCAATTTTTAGTTGGGACATCTAATTTAACAGATTGGTTAGAAGAAGTTATTAAACGTTTGGGTAGTTTATCTCAGCGTTTAAGTGCTAGCGTTGGGCAAAAACATTCTAATTTGCAGCAAATTAATGAAAAAACTTCTTGGAAACAAGTTGATAATATTTTTTATGAAGCCCGTGGCACCAGTTGGGCTTTAATTCACTTATTTAGAGCTATAGAAGTGGATTTTAAGGAGGCTTTAACTATTAAAAAACCTGCTTTAATAACCATTAAACTGATATTACATGAATTGGAAGCCACTCAAAAAACTATTTGGAGTCCTATGATTTTAAATGGTTCAGAATTTGGTATTTTTGCTAATCATTCTTTAGTATTATCTTCTTATATATCAAGGGCAAATATTAATATAATTAAGTTATATGACTTATTAAAAAATGATTAAAATTTAGGCGGTGGTAAACTATTTTTGTAGCGAGTAAAAAGTATCTCGTCCCATATTTTTTAAAATATTAGTCATTTCTGTAACAGATATTGGGCGACTAAAATAATATCCTTGTACAATTTCGCATTGTTTACTTTGCAAAAAAGTTAATTGTTCTAATGTTTCAACTCCTTCTGCAACCACTGATAAATGTAAACTGTGCGCCATTGCAATAATAGCAGTTGTAATAGCCGCATCATTTTCATCACTACAAATATCTTGAATAAATGAACGGTCAATTTTCAAAGTTGTAACTGGAAAGCGTTTTAAATAACTTAAAGCAGAATAACCAGTTCCAAAATCATCAATTGCTATTTGCACTCCCATATCCCGCAAATTATTTAAAATAAATAATACATTATTATTATGTTCACTTTCTTCTTCCATTAACACACTTTCTGTCAACTCTAATTCCAAATAATTTGGGTCAAGGTCGGAATGTTTTAAAATATTTTTAATACTTTTTAATAAGTTATTTGGACGAAATTGGCGACTAGATATATTAACAGATATACGTGTAGGGGTAAAACCTGCTTGTTGCCATATTTTATTTTGATTACAAGCTGTTTTCAACACCCATTCACCAATTTCATTAATTAAACCCATTTCTTCAGCGACTGGAATAAATTTATTAGGTGATACCAAGCCTTTTTCGGGATGAAACCAACGAACTAAGGCTTCCATGCCAATTAATCGCCCAGTTTTAATTTCTATTTGTGGTTGATAATAAATTTCTAGTTGATTTTCATCTAATACTCGACGTAGTTGATTTTCTAAAATTAACCTTTCAACAGCCTTTTCATTCATTTCCGCCGTAAAAAATTGATAACTATTACCGATTTTTCTAGCACGAGATAAGGCAGTATCTGCATTTTTTATTACAATTGACGCTTCATCACCATCACTAGGATAAATACTAATACCAATACTAGGAGTAACAACAATTTCATGCTGTTCAATCAATATTTTTAAGCTAATTTGTTCTAATAATTTATTAGCTAGAGAACTAATTGTAGTAACAAAACGATTGGTATTATTTAACATGATGACGAATTTATCATCGCTCAAACGAGCCACTGTTGCACCTAATACTGAAACTTCATTTGATAATCTATTGGCAATGGTACATAAAATTTCATCACTTATTTTTGATCCCAAAGTATCATTAATAACTTGAAAACCATCTAAATTGAGAGTTAATATTACTACATGTTGATTATTTCGACTCGCATGTACAATAGCTTGACGTGTTCTTTCAAGTAATAAACTACGATTTGGCAAATTTGTTAATGAATCATAATTTGCTAAATATACAAGTTGTTCCTCAGTCTCAACAATTCGTCGGTAGCGATTAAGACGCGTAATAGTGCGAACGCGCGCTCTTAATTCTGCACGATCATAAGGTTTGCTCATAAAATCATCTGCACCAACTTGAATACCCCGCAATTTTGAATCGCGGTCATCTAATGCTGTAACCATGACAATAGGCAATTCTCCCAATCGTTTATTAGCCCTTAAACGTTGGCAAACTTCAAAACCATCCATACCCGGCATCATTACATCAAGTAACATTAAATCGGGTATAAGTTCTTGTGCTTTTTCTAATGCTTCTTC
>JAGLFE010000437.1 GCA_023144675.1 Thiomargarita sp.
ATTTCTTGGTAGATAGTTACAAATTATTTAACTAAATAAACAATTTAAGTTATACCAGTTTTTATAGTATTACTTTATTGCCATCCGTAGTCCAGCAGTACAAAAATAGACTTTATCACAATATTTAGCTAATAATTGTCCAGCCCGACCTGATAAATCAACAAATTCTCTAGCTAATAAATTATCAGAAATAATACCTAAACCTACTTCATTATGCACTAAAACTAATCTTTTAGGTAAATTAAGTAACTGTTCCAAAATAATTAAAATTTCCGCACTTTTTTTATTATAATACAACATATTATTAAGCCATATTGTAATGCAATCAACTAAAATTGGACGATTACAATGTTGAATTACTTTGATTAAATCTAAAGGTTCTTCAATTGTTTCAAATTGGTTGTTACGGCGTTGTTGATGCTCAATAATTCGTTGCTGCATTTCTTCATTTAAACAAGAATTAGTAGCTAAATAAATGGTTTTTTCTCCAGCTGCCATATTTATAATATATTGTTCAGCTAATCTGGATTTACCACTTTTAACATCACCTAAAAATAAAACCTTCATAACTATTCTGCTGGAAAAACTCCAGTGGATAAATAACGATCACCACGATCACAAATAATAACTACAATCACTGCATTTTCTACTTCCTTTGATAAACGTAAAGCACCTGCTACCGCACCACCAGAAGAAATACCACAAAAAATACCTTCTTGATTTGCCAAATTTTTAGCTGTTTCCTCTGCACTATATTGGTCCATATCAATAGTCCGATCAACTTGTTGCTGGTCAAAAATTTTAGGTAAATATTCTGGTGTCCAGCGACGTATTCCAGGTATTTTCGCCCCTTCTTCAGGTTGCAAGCCAATTATTTGAATAGCTGGATTCACTTCTTTCAAATAACGAGATACACCCATAATAGTTCCAGTAGTTCCCATTGCACTAACAAAATGAGTAATTTTCCCTTTTGTATCCCGCCAAATTTCAGGTCCTGTAGTATGATAATGTGCTAAAGGATTATCTGGATTATCAAATTGATTGAGAATTTTACCCTTGCCATCCCGTTCCATTTGTAAAGCTAAATCTCGTGAGCCTTCCATACCCTCCGTTTGGGAAACTAAAATAATTTCCGCTCCATAAGATTTCATCAATTGTCGTCGCTCAATACTCATATTTTCTGGTAAAATTAACACCATTTTATAAGCTTTAATAGCAGCAACCATAGCAAGTGCAATACCAGTATTACCGCTAGTTGCTTCAATAAGAGTATCGCCAGGTTTAATTTCACCCCGCTTTTCAGCTTCTGTTATCATATTAAGCGCAGGACGGTCTTTAACTGAACCTGCTGGATTATTACCTTCTAGTTTCACCAAAATTGTATTACTAGAATTAGCAACTAGCCGTTGTAAACGAACAAGTGGCGTATTTCCAATAGTTTGTTCAATTGTTGGAAATGAATCCATTATTAATTCCTTTTGAGTAAAATATAGAATAGCTTTAATACTTTAATA